>NZ_MAYZ01000024.1:0-145201 GCF_014596375.1 Neisseria sp. RH3002v2f | reverse complement strand
CGGGTGGGGTATAGGTCAGCATAAACGAGCAAAAAAAACAAACGGATTACCAAGTGTAGCAAATATTCGCACAAAGGTCGTGCAGAGACTGCTTCAGACGGCATCAGACACAAAAGACCGGCAACAAAAAAGACTACACATGGCAGTCTTTGCAGATACTATCTTTTTCATAATATTTTTTCCTGACCCAACACAGTCCATAGCATATCAAAACTGTTGTTTTCAACCAGGATATATATCCCCAATCCTAAATAAACAACGGCAACAAACCATCTGCTATATTTTTCCAAAGTTTCTCCAACAGAAGGGACTTGTGCTAATTTTTGGGCAGAAAAAACCAAGATATAAATCATGACTAGAAAGGTAAGTAAAGCCACTATCAAATTCGCTAAATTTAAGGTAGTAAAATATGGGACAAAGACACCAATATTGTCAGCACCACAACTTGCAAAAGTAATCATAGCGACTAGAAAAATCAGGTTTTTATTATCTTTGCGCAAACCCTCTTTGGCAATAGCCTCTCCATCAGAATCTCCTAAAAGCAAAACTTTGAGACCTAGGAAAATTGGAATCAAGCCGAGCAAACCTAAAATCTCTTTACTAGGAATATAATCTAAGACAAATGCAAAAAGCAAACTTAGCAATATCAGACTAACAGAGCCTAGAAATTGTCCTAAATAGATGTTAATGATGTCTTTTCTGCTTTTTCTTTTGGCAAAAAATAACATTAGGATAATAAGTAAGTCTACGGCTGTCCCAGAATACAGGATTATTGAAGTAACAACATTTTGAATCATAAAACATCTCATTCAAATATATTTTTTAATGTATTCAAACATTAAACTTTGTAGATGTCAACTTCAACCCCATCAAAATATAGATAAGAAGTCAGTGTGCCAAATATTAAAAAGCCCTGCCATCGAAATGATGGCAGGGCTTAATTCTTGCAAAGCGGCAATCAACGTTTGAACAGGTTGCCGAATTTGTTGTTAAATTTGTCCACGCGACCGGTGGTATCGACGATTTTTTGGGTGCCGGTATAGAACGGGTGGCACAGGGAGCAAACCTCGATGTTGAAGTTTTCTTTTTCCATTGCGGATTTGGTTACGAATTTGTTGCCGCAAGAGCAGGTAACGTTAACTTCGTGATAATTCGGGTGAGTGCCTTGTTTCATTTGATTTCCTTTCAAAAAAGCGGGCATAGGGGATGTACCTATGCTACAGACAAGTCCGACATTCTCTCTATTTTCTGTTGTTACGTCAAGAGTATATTCGATAAAATGCAAAAAGGTTACTCTGAAGGAGGTTTTATGAGGGTGAAGTTTTTTTCCCTGCTGCTGCGCTTCGCCGGTTCCCTATTGCCGCCGTCCCATATGCGCGGTATCGGTATCATCGGCAAAAGCGTACGCGTATTTCTGGCACGGCGGGTTTCTCCGCATATCGGACGCGGGGTCAATATCGAACGCGGTGCCTATGTGTTCCCGGATACGGTTTTGGGCGATGGTTCCGGTATCGGGGTAAACTGTGAAATCTGCCGTAGTTTGACAATCGGCAGGAATGTGATGATGGGGCCGGAATGTCTATTTTATTCAAATAACCACAAGTTTGACCGTTCAAAAAAACGCTTTGAGGGCTATACGGAAATCCGTCCGATTTCGCTGGAGGACGATGTTTGGCTGGGCAGGAGGGTTATTGTGATGGCTGGCGTAACCATCGGGCGCGGTTCGGTTATCGGTGCAGGTTCCGTAGTAACGAAAGACATTCCGCCCTACTCTTTGGCAGCAGGCAATCCCGCGGTGGTGAAAAAGAATCTGCTGGATGATTAAATGCCGTCTGAAAGCATAAGAGCGGTAATGCAGATATATTCCCGTTCTTATGCTTTCAGACGGCATGAATGCAAACGCGCTATTGTGCCAGTGCGGTATCGATTTCTTGATAGAGCTTACCGAAATCAGGTTCGCCGACATAGGTTTTGAGGATTTCGCCTTTTTTGCCGATGAGGACGGAAGTCGGATAAACCTGTGTGCCGAACGCCTGTCCGACGGCTTTATCCGCATCATACATGACGGTAAAGGGCAAACCGTAGTCTTTGATGTATTGGCGGACGCTTTCTATCGGATCGATAGGTTGTGCAACGGCGAGGACTTGGAAATCTTTATTTTTGTAGTCATGCGCCGTTTTAATCACTTTGGGCATTTCGCTCACGCAACCGGGACAGGAGGGAAACCAAAAATTAATCAGGGTTACCCTACCCTGCAGGTCGGTATGGGAAACGGTTTTGCCGTTCATGTCGGGTAGCGAAAATGCGGGAGCGGTTTTGCTGTCGGGAATCAGAACGGCGGCAATAAGGATGCCGACCAATACGACGGCGGCGGCAGTGAGTATTTTTTTCATTCGGACAAGGCTTCCAATGCGTGTGCGAGTGTAACGGGGAGGCTGACGGTACGTTGTGTTTTTGCGCTGACCGGCATCAGGGTGATATCGGCTTCGGCTGCAGTTTTTCCGTTTGGCAGCGTAATGGTTTGAGTCAATACGATACGGCGCATACCGGGCGTTTTCAGACGGCATGAAAACTGCAATACGTCTCCCTCTACGGCAGGACGGCTGTAACGGATATCGATGCGGGCAACAATGAGCATGAGGTCTGACAATTCATGTAGCAGTCCACGCTCCTCGAAAAACGCCCAGCGCGCTTCCTCGAGGAATTCGAGGTAGCGCGCATTGTTCACATGACCGTAACCGTCAAGGTGATAATTGCGGACGGTCAGCTTCATCAGTTCAGGTTAATGGGTTGGAAAGCTTCGCGGGCAAGCGGTTCGTGCTCAAGGTCGGTAATCACGGTGGAAAGCTGAATATCGAACCATTCATTGAAAATATCGGCATCGAGTGTGGGCCACTCACGCTCGTCTTCGCACCAATCGGCAAGTTCGGCGGCAAAAATATCTTCGAAACGTGCCTCGATTTCATCCCATACTTCGTCGGCAGTTTCGCACGGGCGGACAAGGTAGGAATTGGCATCTGCCTGTATGTCTTCGAGGGTTAGCCCGTCCAGATGGTTGCCCGGCAAGCTTTGCAGCCAGTTCCAAAAAGGTTCTAGGGGAATGAGGACGAATACGCTGCGGTTGACTTCGTACATGGGTTTTCCTTTACTGTCGCACGTTCTGCACAAGGGGATATTATAGCCCAATCCGCTTCCTCGGAATGTCTGATTCGGCAGAATGGGGAATACCGTCCGAACAGGATGTTTCAGACGGCATGGTTTTAAGGTTGCGTTTCGATACCCTCCGGCTGTTCTGCCTGCATCTCGGGGGTAGAACCTTCTTGAACGGCAGTTTCCGCCGAACCGGTTTCGGAACTTTCTACCAATTCATCGATGTCGATGTTCTCTTCAAGATCTTCAACAGGTGCCGCACCGGTCTGCCGGGCACGTACCTTCATATAGAGGTCGCGTGTGTAGCTGTATTTGTCGATGGCGACATCGTCCAGGCCGTCGGTCAGGTCAAGCAGGCCTTCGCGGGTATTGACGGCGGATACGGCAGTCGGTCCCCAACGTCCGGCAGGGGTATGGAAAACGATATTCTTGGGCGGATAAACAATGGTAATACCCGTGCCGAGCGCATCGCGGACTGTGGACGGGCCGAAAACGGGCATTACGAAATAATTGCTGTTTTTCCAGCCCCATGTGGCAAATGTATCGCCCAATGTATTTTTGTTGTCGGGTATACCGCCCGCACCGGCGATATCGATTAGCCCGCCCAAACCGAAAGTGGTATTGATGCCGACACGGACAAGGTCTTCGCTTGCGCGTTTGATGTCCAAGCGCAAGATATTGCTGCCGAAACTGACCACATCGCGCAGGTTATTGAAGAAATTGGAAATACCTGTACGGACGGGTTGCGGGGTAACTTTGCGGTAGCCGCGTGCGACAGGGGCAAAAATGTAGCGGTCGGCTTGATCGTTAAACCTGCTGACGGCGCGGTTATAGCCTTCATAAGGGTCGGCAGGACGGTTTTCTGCAAATGAAGGGGCAGAGGCGAATCCAATCAGCAGGAGGATGGCGTAGGCGGTTTTTTTCATGATTTCAGCCAGTCTTTGATTTCGTACAGTTCAGACAGTGCGCGCACGGATTCGGGAATGCCGGTCAGCCTGATACTGTCTTTGCGCCGGCGCAATATTTCGAGCAGTAACGACACGCAGGCGGAATCGGCACGGTTGACGCCGCTGAAGTCGACGGCAACGATTCCGTTCAGACGGCATTGTTGTTGAAACCGCTCAAAAGCCTCCCCGGTCAGGGTTTTGACGGTAATGTCGCCGCTGACGCGCAATGTTTCGTTATTGAATTCTGTATGCATAGTGTTTGCTTGGAAAAACTCATGCCGCCCTCAGACGGACGGCATGGATTGTTGGTCATTTGCCGCTGTTTTTAGCCTTCAACTCGGCAATCAGCCCGTCCACGCCTTTCACTTTGATAATTTCGCCGAATTGGTTGCGGTAAACGGTTACCAAGCTCGCACCTTCGACAGCGACGTTGTAGGCACGGTATTTGTTGCCGCTTTGGTAGGTGGTGAAGTCCATGTTGACGGGTTTCTGCCCGGGTACGCCGACTTCGGCTCGGACGATGATTTCTTTGCCGCCTTTATTGATAATAGGGTTGTCTTTAACGTTGACGTTGGCGTTTTTGAATTTCAACATGGTACCGGAGTAAGTGCGTATCAGCAGGGTTTGAAATTCTTTGGTCAACGCTTGTTTTTGCGCGTCAGACGCGGTACGCCAAGGGTTACCGACCGCCAGTGCGGTCATGCGTTGGAAATCGAAATAAGGCGTCGCGTAAGCTTCGGCTTTTTGGCGGGCAGTGCCGGCATCACCGTTTTTTAAGATGCTCAATACTTGAGTGGCGTTCTGACGGATTTGGTTCACTGCGTCGGCAGGGGCGGCAACCGCCATGCTGATGCTCAAGATGCTGATGCTCAATGCGCTGATGAAAGAGGTTTTTTTCATGATTAAGTGTCCTAGTTTGAATATGATGGTGTACGTTTATTCGGTAGCTTTTGCTGCATCGTCGCCGCCCGCCGCGTTTTTTTCGGCGAAGCTGGTCATGAATTTACCGATCAGGTTTTCCAGAACCATGGCAGAGCTGGTAACGGAAATAGTATCGCCCGCGGCAAGATTCTCGGTGTCGCCGCCTTGTTGCAGGCCGATATATTGTTCGCCCAACAGGCCAGAAGTCAGGATTTGCGCGGAAACGTCGCTACTGAACTGATATTTGCTGTCCAAATCGAGACGGACTTTCGCCTGATAGGATTTCGGGTCAAGCTCGATGGAGCCGACGCGTCCGACCAATACGCCTGCAGATTTGATCGGCGCGTTTGCCTTCAGGCCGCCGATGTCGCTGAAATCGGCATAGACGGTATAAGTCTTGCCGGAATTGCCGAACGCCGCGCCGCCCGCCACGCGGAAAGCGAGAAAACCGACCGCTGCCACGCCGAGCAGGACAAACAGTCCGACCCAAAATTCCAATACATTCTTTTTCATTAAAGTTCCTTGAATATCCAATGTTCTTTGTTTCGTTTTCAGAAGGCCTGTCAATCTGTAAACATCCACGCGGTCAACACAAAGTCGATCGCCAAAATCGTCAGGGCGGACGAAACCACCGTACGCGTGCTGGCGCGCAAAATGCCTTCCGAAGTCGGCACGCAGTGGAAGCCCTGATGTACGGCAATCAGCGTTACCGCCACGCCGAACGCGGCAGATTTGATCAGACCGTTGATTACATCGTAGTGTATCGTGATGTTGTTCTGCATTTGCGACCAGAAAATGCCGCTGTCCAAGCCCAGCCAGGTTACACCGACCAAATACGCGCCAAAAATGCCCGCCACGTTGAAAATCGAAGCCAGAAGCGGCATGGAAAACACGCCCGCCCAAAAGCGCGGCGCAACCACGCGGGCGACAGGGTTGACCGCCATCACGTTCATCGCTTCGAGCTGTTCGGTCGTTTTCATCAAACCGATTTCGCTGGTCATCGCACCGCCCGCGCTGCTGGCAAACAGAATCGCCGCCAACACCGGACCCAGTTCGCGCAACAGTGACGCCGCGACCATATAGCCCAAAATATCGGCAGATTTGAATTTCGACAACTGCGTATAGCCCTGCAAACCCAAGACCATGCCGACAAACAGCCCTGAAACGGCAACAATCAACACCGACAGCACGCCGGCGAAATACACTTGGCGCACGCTCAGGCGCGGACGGACGAAAGCCGTACCGGACTTCGCCAGAATGTTCAGCAGAAACAGCGTAATACTGCCGAGGGATTGAATAAAGCCGAGGGTTTTCGCCCCGACGGAACGGATAAAATTCATAAATTTCTATATGTAAAGTTCAACGGTTTCAGACGGCATCAACTCATTTATCCCAACAGGTCCTGATGCAGCGACGTTTGCGCCGGATAACGGTATGCTACGGGGCCGTCTGCCAGCCCGCCGACAAACTGGCGCACCCAAGGCGAATCCAGTTCGCGCATTTCCTGCGGTGAGCCGGAGAACATAATTTCGCCGTGCGCCAAGAAAATCACCTGATCGACGATTTCCAAAGATTTTTCAATGTCGTGCGTTACCATAATGCTGGTCGAACGCAAAGCCTTGTTGACGCGGCTGATCAAGTGGGCAATCACGCCCAAGGAAATCGGATCGAGGCCGGTAAACGGCTCGTCGTACAACATGATTTCAGGGTCGAGCGCAATCGT
The DNA here is from genome assembly GCF_014596375.1 of Neisseria sp. RH3002v2f. NCBI lineage: Bacteria > Pseudomonadati > Pseudomonadota > Betaproteobacteria > Neisseriales > Neisseriaceae > Neisseria > Neisseria sp. RH3002v2f. The sequence goes on along the minus strand of NZ_MAYZ01000024.1, from coordinate 138,460 downwards.
GCGGGCAAGCGCGACGCGGCGCGACATCCCACCGGACAACTCGGACGGCATCAGGTTTTCCACGCCGCGCAGACCGACCGCGTTCAGTTTCAACAAAACCAAATCTCGAATCACCGCTTCCGGCAGCTGCGTCAGTTCGCGCATCGGGAAAGCAATATTGTCAAATACAGACAAATCGGTAAACAGTGCGCCGTGTTGGAACAACACACCCATACGGCGGCGGTGTTCATACAACTCGTCAGCCGAAAAGCCCGCCAAATCCCGTCCTTCAATCAAAACCTGCCCGGACTGCGGACGAATCTGTCCTGTAATCAGCCTCATCAGCGTGGTTTTGCCGCTGCCCGAACCGCCCATTACGGCAGCAAAATTGCCTTGCGGAATACTGAAATTGATGTTCTTCAGAATCGGGCGGTCGCCATACGCAAAGGCGACATCTTTCATTTCGATAAAAGGGAAGGGACTCATGTGCGGGCAAAACGATAGGTTTGACGACGTGTATTTTAAGGCTTATCGGTAAGACGGGCAATTTTCAGACGGCATACGGACGGCAAGTGTTGTGAAAATGCCGTGACCCGGCAGCGGATTGTTTACCGAAGTGAAAAATGTTATCTTTTAAATGATAATTTTTCTCAAGAAATAACCATGACAGAAGAATATTTGAACAGCAGCCAATTCGTCAACCTGGTTAACAGCGGGGGCGGAGATTATGTCGAAGGCAGCTACCGTTTCGATACTTTGTCCAACGGCATTTCCATCCACGGCGGCACGGTAACTGCACGGTGTGATTTTTGCAGCAGCCGCCTCGCCGAACCTTATGTGTCGTTCGTACTTTTGCTAGAAGGCTCTTTGAACTTCGGCATCAACCGGAGCCGATTCCAAATCGATGCGGACGGCGGCAAGGTCATCCTGATTTCAGCCGGGGAAGAAGTCCTGTTCAGCCGCTATCTTTATCGCGGCGGCAAAACGGTCAAAATGACAATTAAAGGTATGGAGCAATGGCTGCTGCGTCCGGAGTATGCGGGTTTTACACCCATACTTTACCGCGAACCGGTCAGAATATGGGATTTGTCCCCAAATCTGCGCGGCTTGGCGGCATCTTGCCTGCAACCTGCCCCAAGGGGGCATTTGGGCGAAACATTGCGCCGCGAGGCAGACGTGTTGCGGCTGCTGTCGGATTTGTGGGACACGGTGTCGGACAGCATCGGGCCGGCGGCAGGAGAAACGGCGGAAGCAAACACCATGCCGTCTGAAAACTTCAGCCGCATCCTGAACGAGGCATTTGCCAACGGCGCACACCATGTCAACCGGCTGACAGACGCGCTGAACATCAGCGAAAGGACGCTGCAACGCCGCATGCGCGACCATTTCGGCATTACCGCAAGCGAGTGGCTGCACCACAAACAAATGCAGCACGCGCTCTATCTGTTGCAAAACGGGGGGAAAAGCATAGGCGAAACCGCATATTTATGCGGCTACCGCCACGTTTCCAGCTTTACTCAGGCATTCAGGCAATATTTCGGCAGCACGCCTGCGGAAACCAAAAAAGAAAACCGGTAAGCCGCATTTAATTTAAAACCCGAAATCCGCATGTAAAGAAACTTGTACGGTAATTTATTTGGGAATAAACTAAAACTACATCTGACTACAAAACTGGAGAACCCGAAATGAAACAATTGGCCATGTACATCAACGGTCGCTTTGAAAACGACTTCAACGGCGAATGGCGCGACGTATTGAACCCATCCACCGAAGAAACCATCGCCCGCGAACCCAAAGGCGGCAAAGCTGACGTTGACCGCGCCGTAGCGGCGGCGCGTGCGGCGCAACCGGCTTGGGAGCGGCTGCCTGCGGTCGAACGCGGCGCGTATTTGCGCAAAATCGCCCAAGGCATACGCGAACGCGCCGACGAGCTGACCGACACCATCGTTACCGAAGGCGGCAAAACCAAAGACTTGGCGCGTGTGGAAGTCATGTTTACCGCCGACTATCTCGATTATCAAGCCGAATGGGCGCGCCGTTATGAAGGCGAAATCATCCAAAGCGACCGCCCGCGCGAAAACATTTTATTGTTCAAACGTCCGCTGGGCGTTGTGGCAGGCATCCTGCCGTGGAACTTCCCCTTCTTCCTGATTGCCCGCAAAATGGGTCCCGCTTTGGTAACGGGCAACACCATTGTTGTCAAACCCAGCAGCGTGACCCCGATCAACTGCCACATCTTCGCCGAAATCGTCGATGCGGTTGGACTGCCAGCAGGCGTGTTCAACGTGGTGAACGGCCCCGGCGCGGAAATCGGCAATGCCTTGTCCGCCCATCCGCAAGTCGATATGGTCAGCCTGACCGGCTCCGTCGAAGCAGGCCGCCAAGTGATGGAAGCCGCTTCTACCAACATCACCAAAGTTTCGTTGGAACTCGGCGGCAAAGCCCCTGCCATCGTTTTGAAAGACGCGGATTTGGACTTGGCGGTGAAATCCATCTTGGCTTCGCGTGTCGGCAACACCGGTCAAATCTGCAACTGCGCCGAGCGCGTCTATGTCCACAGCAGCCTGAAAGACGCGTTCATTGAAAAAATGACCGCCGCCATGAAAGGCGTGCGCTACGGCAACCCTGCCGAAGCCGAAGCAGGCGCGCTGGAAATGGGCCCGCTGATTGAAGAGCGCGCCGTCAAAGCCGTTGCCGAAAAAGTGGAACGCGCCGTCAAACAAGGTGCGAAATTGGTTTGCGGCGGCAAACGCGCCGAAGGACGCGGCTATTTCTTCGAGCCGACCCTGCTGACCGACACCGACAACAACATGGACATCATGAAGGAAGAAACCTTCGGCCCCGTCCTGCCTGTTTCCACTTTCGACACGCTCGACCAAGTCATCGCCTTGGCAAACGACTGTGAATTCGGTCTGACCAGCTCCGTGTACACCACCAACCTGAACGAAGCCTTCTACGTTACCCGCCGCCTGCAATTCGGCGAAACCTATATCAACCGCGAAAACTTCGAAGCCATGCAGGGTTTCCACGCAGGCTGGAAAAAATCTGGTATCGGCGGCGCGGACGGCAAACACGGTTTGGAAGAATATCTGCAAACCCAAGTCGTTTATCTGGAAACCGACATTTAATACCGCTTTGAAACCCCGATAGAAAATGCCGTCTGAACCCGATTTCAGGTTCAGACGGCATTTTTACAGTTTCACCGATAATCAGTCATGACCGATATCGATGGTTTTCTCTTTGTAACGCGTATCGGGAACAAGAACGATTTTATCGTCCACTTTGCCGATGGCTTTCACGTCTTTGCCCGGATAGTCAAGCTGATGCAGGAAGTAGCGGATACAGTTCAAACGGGCGCGTTTTTTGTCGTCGGAACGAATGATAACCCAAGGCGCGTCGCCGGTATGGGTATGGAAGAACATGGCGTTTTTAGCTTCGGTGTAGTCGTCCCAACGGTCGAGCGACTGGATATCCACGGGGGAAAGTTTCCAGTGTTTCAAGGGGTCGTCGCGGCGGGAGATGAAGCGGCGCAGTTGTTCTTCACGGGACACGGAGAACCAGAATTTAAACAGATGGATACCGCTGGCAACGAGCATACGCTCCAATTCGGGGGTTTGGCGCATAAAGAGCATATATTCGTTGGGTTCGCAGAAGCCCATCACGCGTTCTACGCCGGCGCGGTTGTACCATGAGCGGTCGAAGAACACCATTTCGCCTGCAGTCGGCAGATTTTGAACATAGCGTTGGAAATACCATTGTCCGCGTTCGGTATCAGTCGGTTTTTCCAAAGCGACCACGCGCGCGCCGCGCGGGTTTAAATGTTCCATAAAGCGTTTGATGGTGCCGCCCTTACCTGCCGCGTCCCGGCCTTCAAACAGACTGACGATGCGTTGGCCGGAGTCTTTAACCCAGCTTTGCACTTTCAGCAGCTCGATTTGCAGTTTGGCTTTTTCGGCTTCGTATACGGCACGGCGCATACGTTTGCGGTAGGGGTAGTTTTCGGGCAGCGGGGCTGTGCCGGAATCTTCGGCAGAACCTTTGCCTTCATGTTCCAAAACAGCTTTTTCAAATACTTGGAGCTGATCTTGCTTTTCGCCCAATTCCACACTTTCAAACGGTTGCAGCTGGTGGTCTGTCATAAAGGTCTCCTTATTGTATTTCAGGTTGAAAATCGAAATTTGTTTTCATAATTTTACACCTTGTTGCGCGCATCCTCTACATAAAATTACATTTTGCCGATATTTGCCGAATCGTCTGAAAATATGTGTAAAAAGGGCGTATAATCAAACCATTTGACTGAACCGCCATGCCCTATTTCGCCCTGTTTGACGATGCCGTAAGCGGCCGCGCAAAACTCTATCAAAATCATGTAGAAAGCCGCCTTTTCCATCATAACGAACTGGATTCGCTGGACGATACGCTGCAAAAGGGCTGGCAAAAAGGGCTGCATGCCGTGTTGTTTGCAGACTACGAATTCGGTTTGCCGCTGATGGGGATAGAGTCCGAATGCGGCGGCAATCTTGCCCTGCACTGGTTTGCCGACTGCGCCGACATCGATACCGCAAGCTGGCTTGCCCAACATTCAGACGGCATCCCCGCCGGCATTTCCACGCCGCAATCCTCCGTATCCGAAACCGATTACCTCAACCACATCCGCCAAATCCACGAAGCCATCCGGCGCGGCGACACCTATCAAATCAACTACACCACCCGCCTGCACCTGCAAGCCTACGGCAATCCCGTCAGCCTCTACCGCCGCCTGCGCCAGCCTGTCCCCTATGCCGTCTTGTCCCACCTGCCCGATGCACAAGGGCAATCCGCGTGGACGCTGTGTTTCTCACCCGAACTCTTCCTCAAAATCAGTTCGGACGGCACCATCAGCACCGAACCGATGAAAGGCACCGCGCCGATTTTGGGCGACGGACAAGACGAACGCCGCGCCGCCGAGTTGCAAAACGACCCGAAAAACCGCGCCGAAAACGTGATGATTGTCGATTTGCTGCGCAACGACCTCGGCAAAATCGCCCAAACCGGTAAAGTATGCGTACCTGAGCCGTTTAAAGTATCGCGTTTCGGCAGCGTTTGGCAGATGACCAGCACCATCCAAGCCCAAGCCTTGCCGCACATCACCGTCGCCGACGTCCTCCGCGCCGCCTTCCCCTGCGGCAGCATCACCGGCGCACCCAAACGCATGAGCATGCAGATTATCGAATCGCTCGAAGCCGAACCGCGCGGCCTGTACACCGGCAGCATCGGCTACCTGAATCCATGTGAAAGTGGGCTGGGGTTTGAAGGCATATTCAACGTCGTTATCCGCACCTTATCGCTCAAACCCGTTTCTAACTCAGTTTCAGACAACTTAGATAGTGGATTAACCAATCAGGACAAGGCGACAAAGCCGCAGACAGTAGAGATAGTACGGCAAGGCGAGGCAACGCCGTACCGGTTTCAAGTTCATCCACTCTATCAAGGGGTATACGGCGTCGGTTCCGGCATCGTCATCGACAGTGACCCCGCCGCCGAATATCGGGAATGCGGCTGGAAAGCCCGTTTCCTCAACGAATTGCACCCCGCCTTCTGCATCTTCGAAACCATGCGCGTGGAAAACAGGCAATGCGCCCTGCTCGACCGCCATCTATGCCGTCTGAAAACCTCCGCGCAAGCCCTCAACCTGCCCCTGCCCGACGGTTGCGAAAATCAAATCAAACAATACATCGCCCACTTGCCCGACGGCGCATTCCGCGTCAAAGCCCTGCTCGCTTCAGACGGCATCAGTCTGTCCCACGCCGTTTTAAACCATTTGGCTGACAAACAACGCGTCATCATTTCGCCGACCATCCTGCCCGTACAAAACTACCTGCGCCGCTTCAAAACCACCCACCGCCCCCTCTTCGACCAAGCGTGGCAAACCGCCGAAACACAAGGCGCGTTTGACAGCCTGTTTTTCAATTCAGACGGCATCCTGCTCGAAGGCGGCAGAAGCAACGTGTTCGTCAAATACCAAGGACAATGGCTCACCCCGTCTCTGGATTTGGACATCCTCAACGGCGTCATGCGCCAAACCGTGTTGCAGCAGCCGCAAGCCTACTTGGGCGCAAACGCAGTCATCGAAACGCACATCACCCGCGACATACTCGAACATGCCGAAGAAGTCCGCCTCTCCAACGCCTTGCGCGGCGTATTTGCCGCCGCCCTTGCCTGAACGCGCAAAAATGCCGTCTGAAACCCTGTTTCCAAGGTTCAGACGGCATTATCAACCGGCGTTTCCGCCCTATTTGCCGATACAGAATCTCGAAAAAATCACGCCGAGCAAATCATCTGCGGTAAATTCCCCCGTAATTTCGCCGCAAGCAACCTGGGCCAAGCGCAAATGTTCCGCAAGCAGCTCGATTTGACCGTTGCCGCACAAAGCCGCCAGTTCCAATTCCCCTTTTGCCGCCTGAAGCGCGTTCAAATGCCGCGCACGCGCCAAAAACAGCCCTTCGCCCTCGCCCTGCCAGCCAACCTCGCGCAACAGCGTCTGCCTCAACACATCCAAACCCGCACCCGTTTTCGCCGACAACGGAATCACCGTATCCGCACCCGTTTCAAAAGCAACCGCCGCACCCGTGTGCAAATCCGACTTGCTGTGAATTTCAATGCGTTTCAAATCCGACGGCAACGTATCCAAAATCATCCGCGTCTTTTCATTCAAACCCTCGCGCGGATCGACCAACACCAGCGCGACATCCGCCTCCGATACCGCCTTGCGGCTGCGTTCGATGCCGATACGTTCGACCACGTCGTCCGTCTCGCGCAAACCCGCTGTATCCACAATATGCACCGGCACACCGTCAATCAGGATACGTTCCCTGACCGCATCACGGGTCGTACCCGCAATATCGGTAACAATCGCCACTTCGTCGCCCGCCAGAGCATTCAGCAGGCTCGACTTGCCCACATTCGGCGCACCGACCAGCACCACATTCATGCCCTCGCGCAAAATCGCACCCTGCCGGGCATTTGCCAGCACCTCATCGACCGAACGGCGCAAACCTTCCAATTTGCCGCGCGCATCCGCCGCTTCGAGAAAATCAATGTCTTCCTCGGGAAAATCCAACGTCGCTTCGACCAGCATCCGCAAGGTAATCAAGTCTTCGACCAAACCGTGTATCCGCCGCGAAAAATCACCCTTGAGCGAACGCAATGCCAAACGTGCCGCCGTCCGGCTCGACGCATCGATCAAATCCGCCACGCCCTCCGCCTGCGCCAAATCCAATTTATCGTTTAAAAACGCACGCTTCGTAAATTCGCCCGGTTCGGCAAGGCGCGCGCCCAGTTCCAAACAGCGGTTCAGCAGCATCTCCATCACTACCGGCCCGCCGTGTCCCTGAAGTTCGATGACATCTTCACCCGTAAAACTTGCCGGTGCAGCAAAAAACAGCAAAAGGCCGTTGTCGATTGCCTGACCGTCCGCATCCCTGAAATCCGCATAAAGAGCTACGCGCGGAATAGGCGTTTTCCCGCACAAAGCCTGCGCCATCGGCAGCAGGTTTTTCCCCGACACACGAACCACGCCCACGCCGCCGCGCCCGGGCGCAGTCGCCACCGCCGCAATGGTCGAATCCTTGTCCGACATAAGACCCCCTGAAAATCAAAACAGCGGCAATTATAACAAAATGCCGTCTGAAACCCGATGATTTAGGTTTCAGACGGCATTTTTTACCGATTAACGTTTAACCGTCAAAACCGCCAATCCGCCCCGAACAATATCTGGCTATTCCGACGTTCCGCATACCGCATATTGCTGCTCGTTTTACCGAAACTGTACGTTAGCGTCGGTACAATACCCTTGTAGGACAGACGGTCGTGACTCAATCCAAGCGATACGTTCCATTCACGGTTACGCTGCGCCTCGGTAGCGAATGCGGCCATACCCTTATAATTGCGGCGGGCATAAGACACGGCAATCCGACTGTTCAAACCACCCAATTCCTGCCATTGCCGTACCCAGCCCACATTGACACTGTTACGGTTATACGCCGCATTGTTAACCGCGCCACGCACTATTCCGCGTTCCGGAACAAACCGTGCAAACTGCCAGCCGCCAAACACAGTTGCCGAATTTCCGAAACGCCGCGCCAACGACACATACAGACTGTCCTGCCAACCATCATTACGTTCCGCACGGGCATTCTCCCTGTGGTACCGCCGATATCGTTCCAACGAACTGTAAAACTGCATATCCCGTCCGAACCTGACCGTATATGAAGCCTGAATACCGACCCCGTGTGCCAGCATATAAGGCACGGCGCGGCGGTTGTTTTCTTTTTTGCCGTCAAATTCGCTGCTGCCCGCCAACTGTGCCTGATAAAACGGTAAAACGCTGACGGTTTGTTTGCCGTCCTTGCGCTGCCAGCCCAAATAAGCCCTGCCGAACGCATCGTCGTAAGCCGATTTCCGGTCGAAAAAATAGCTTGTGCCGCTGAGGTTGGCGCGGAATTTAACGGCGTGATGCCCATACAATGGGGTGAGTTTTTCGGTGTTCAATTCGTAATTCAAGCCGTTGGCACTGACAGGTAAGGTAACACTGCATGCAGTTTGCCCCCTTGTTTCGATGCAATAACGCGGAGCAGCGTTGTTGGCATTGTTGTTATGTACGGGGCTGATTCCGCCGGACCATTTCCATTCTGTCTGCCGTTTGACTGCTTCTTGAAAACGTTTGACGTTTTCCAAAACGGGGGCGGGTATATCACGTTGCGCGGCATGGCGGAAATGCGCCGCCGCCTCGCTCAAACGATAATCCTGAAACTCTGCCGCCGCCAAATCCAACAATATGCGGTCGTCTGAAACGTCGGATTCATAAAGGGTACGATAACGCTCGACCGCTTCGGAAGTCCGCCCTTTCAACTTTGCCAGCAAAGCATCGGCACGTGCAATCAGCTTTGGATTATGGTTGGGCTGTTTGCGGTAAAGGGTGGCAAGCGAAAAAACCAAATCCGCGCTATTGCCGTTAAGTGCTTGAATCAGCGCGCTCTCAAGAATACGCGGGTTTGCCGCTAAAAACTCATCTCCGATTACATTCGGTTTAGCAACATTTTCATCCTTTTCAGACGACCTTTCTTCTCCAGACAAAATATCCAGCCATTGTTTTTGCTGCACCTGTACGGCAGCATCCTGAGAAGACGCATCCTGCCGGACACCGCCTTTGGGCAATTCAGCCAAAACTACGGAATGCAACAGGCAACATAAAGATGCCGAAACCATTTTTTGTTTTATTCTTAACATTCAAAATCATCCGAAATATATGTGTGTACATCGCAGGGAGCGACAAATGCAAACCGCCATGCCCTACTGATTCAATCCCCTGTCATGGACTTACGGCTGTCAAAGGTCATCTGAAACTTTCCAGACGACCTTATCTTTGCATAAAAACAACAGATTTGCATTAATATGCAGCATTATGAAGGTAAATTTCCAAAACAAAATAACTGATTTATTTTTTTATGGACTTATAAATTTATTCAAATGTTATTCATAAACAGATTCCTGAGCTTACTCAATTCAATACACCAAATACCCCTAAAATATATCTTGCAAATCCAAAGCAATAGTTTAATCCACACTATCACCCAATATTCGCCATCCACCATGGAATAGCAACATCAAATCAAACAGCTGAAGTAAAGTTTCAACACCAAATCATCAAGTAACCTACTTCCTAATATTCCCTTTCAAAACCCGTAAAGATATTGCCAAAACTGCATAATTATTACACAATATCTCAATAATATTAGTAATACTTATCATTATTTTATAAAACATTAATACTAAATAAGTGAGATTTGTTATGAAAATCAACATATCCGCAATTTCTGCGGCCACCTCTCTGATTCTGACTGCCTGTGCAGGAGGAGGTGCATCCGAGCCGAAAGTTCCCGTTTCCATACCAACGGCACAGCCCATCGCTAATATCAAGTTGAGCGATGAAAGCAGTGCAATAAAAACCATCAACACCCTTTCCGGAAAAGGCGGCAGCCTGCATGAAGCAGAACTCGAAGTGAAAACATCATGGGGCAGCTATACCGATAAACAATATGTCTATCAAACCCCTTCCGGCAATTATTACAACATCAGCTCATATTCCGACCCGATTGTCCCTTCCTACTCAAGCCCATCCTATGTAGTCCGTACCCGCCACGAAGGTCAGCCTTTATCCGAAGGCGGCAAGCTGTTTGTCTGCTGCAGCAGTTCCGGACAATTTACTGATGCCCCAGCAACCAAACAGGACCACCTCAAATTCGGCGCATGGATAAATGCAGACGGCACGGCAGACCTGTTTGTCGGCGGCAAACCCGTCGGAACGGCGAAACCGTCTTATTACACTCCGTCTGACAGTACTGTGGCAAAAGGCAAGACTACATACGAAGTTTGGGCAGTACGCGTACGCAACGGCAATTTCGTTACCTCTACCTACGAGCCCAAAAACCCCTATAAGTCGTCTGAAAAGACCGCTCCCAAGCTTTCACTGCTGACAGCCAATTTCAACACCAACAAACTTGGCGGCACGATTTTGGGTAATGCGGATTACGGTCCGGACGTCGTAATGAAAGATGTAGGCATCAACGGCGTTGATTTCTCAGGCACTGCCGAATCAGACGGTAAAAACGGCAAAGTCGAAGGAAAATTCTTCGGTCAATTTGACGGCGATAAAACAGAAGTCAACATAGGCGGCAAAGTAACCTTCGATGCCGATAAATCGTTGGATACCGTATTCGGCGGCGTGAAGAATGATGACGACCGCAATACGACGGATACAAGTTTGACACCTGTCAGCAAGTAACCGCACGTCAATCATCCCGATAAACCGATAATCAGTACATCTTTAAGAGGCAAAAAATGTCCTTCCCCTTCAAACCCGTACTGCTGGCAGCCATTGTCAGCCAAACTTTCCCTGCCTTCGCTGCCGACCCCGCACCACAAGCACATCAAAGCTTGAATGAAATCAAAGTCATCGGCGGCCGCAAAGTCCAGAAACTCGGCGAAGAGAAAATCCACCGTCAGGCATTGGACAAACAGATGGTATCCGACGAAAGCGACTTGGTGCGCTACGATCCGGGCATCAGCGTCGTCGAAGGCGGGCGCTCCGGTTCCAACGGTTTTACCATACGCGGTGTCGACAAAGACCGCGTCGCCATCAATGTGGACGGACTGGCACAAGCAGAAAGCAGGTCGTCTGAAGCATTCCAAGAGTTGTTCGGTGCATACGGCAACTTCAATGCAAACCGCAACACTTCCGAACCTGAAAATTTCTCGGAAGTAACCATGACCAAAGGCGCGGACTCGCTCAAATCCGGCAGCGGTGCATTGGGTGGTGCCGTCAACTATAAAACCAAATCCGCAAGCGACTATGTTTCCGAAGAAAAACCCTACCACTTAGGCATTAAAGGCGGCTATATCGGACGCAACAGCCAAAAATTCAGCAGCATAACCGCCGCGGGAACCTGGTTGGGTCTGGACGCATTGATGGTCTACACCCGCCGTTTCGGTAAAGAAACCAAAAACAACAGCGACGCTGCCGATACCGTCATCACCGACAACAAACAAAGCTGGAGTCCGAATGCCGGTAGTACCAACTACGGCAGCCGCGGCATAGCGCGCAGCAAACCTGACCCTCAAAATTGGGAAAACATAAGCACCCTGTTCAAGCTGGGTTACAACTTCAACGATCAAAACCGTATCGGCTGGATTTACGAAGACTCTCGTACCGACCGCACAACGACCGAATTATCTAATATGTGGGCGGCAAACTGGAAAGGCGAGGCATTGGGCGATACCCGTTCCCGTCAAGATATTTCCTACCGCAAACGCATCGGTTTTGAATATAAAAACCAACTTGAAAAAGGACCATGGGACAGCCTCAACCTGCGTTACGACCGTCAAACCATCGACATGAGTACTTGGACCTGGGATTTGCCGACGGATTATAATCGCAGCGGTGTGAACAGCGACGTGTACCATATGTTCCGCAACATCCGTCAAAAAAATACCCAATTCGGTGCCGATGCCGAAAAACAAATCGACTTTTCCAAATTGGTATGGGCAATGCAATACGGATTGGGTGGTTCCCAAAACGACAACGGCAATAGAGATCATAGCTATTGGGTACGCCTATACGACCCGAAATATCAAACGTCCAACAACCAAGAATTAACTATGCTGGTCGAAAGCTCGTCTAAAAACCGTTTTGCCTACTGGAACAACACCTTCCAATTCGGCGACAACAGCCAATACCGCCTCAATGCAGGAGTTCGTTACGATAGGAGCAGCAGCAAAGCCAAGGACAACCCTAACTACTCCACCGCTATTCGCGGCCAACTTCCCCATCTTGGCAGCTCCCGTACACACAGCGGTTTCAGCTACGGCTTAGGACTAGACTGGAAATTCACGCCGCATCTGAATCTTCTGGCGAAATACAGCACGGGATTCCGTGCCCCGACTTCGGATGAAACCTGGCTCTTGTTCCCGCATCCTGACTTCTACCTTAAAGCCAACCCCAACCTGAAAGCCGAAAAAGCCAAAAACTTTGAATTGGGTTTGGCGGGCAGCGGCAAAGCAGGAAACTTTAAACTCTCCGGCTTCCAAACCCGCTACCGTAATTTTATCGAACTGACCTACATGGGCGTATCTTCCGATAATCCCAACAGCCCCAACTACGCTCCGATTTCCGACGGTACTGCATTGGTCAGCTCGCCCGTCTGGCAAAACCAAAACCGCTCCTCGGCATGGGTGAAAGGTTTGGAATTTAACGGCACATGGGACCTCGACAGCATCGGTTTGCCGCAAGGCACGCACGCTGGTGTCAACGTCAGCTACATCAAAGGCAAGGCCAAGCAGAACAACGGACAAGAAACCCCTATTAACGCCCTTTCTCCGTGGACTGCCGTTTACAATCTGGGCTACGATGCTCCTTCCAAACGCTGGGGTCTCAATGCGTACCTGACCCGCACCGCAGCTAAAAAACCGTCTGACACCGTCCACAGCAGCGATGATTTGAACAACCCGTGGCCGTTTGCCAAGCACAGCAAAGCCTATACGCTTTTCGACCTGACAGGCTACGTCAACTTGGGCAAATACTTCACCCTGCGTGCCGGTGCGTACAACATCGGCAACAAAAAATACTACACTTGGGAATCGCTGCGCAGCATCCGAGAATTCGGCACAGTCAACCGCGTTGACAACAAAACCCATGCCGGTATAGAACGTTTTACTTCTCCAGGCAGAAGTTACAATCTGACTTTAGAAGCAAAATTCTAATATGATGCCAAAGGTTACCTCCCCTTGCAGGCAACGTCCGGCAAATGAGAGCCTATGGGAAATTTGATAAATCAGATTTGGTTGGCAAATGTTCTCTTCCTTCCAATTTAAACGGCATTTCATACAATCCGTTGAAATTTGTGGGAGTCGGGTAATATTTGGCTGAAATCAGTCCGGCATTTCCCAATCAGATAGGATTTTAAAAACAAAATGCCGTCTGAAACCCGATGATTTAGGTTTCAGACGGCATTTTTTACCGATTAACGGGCAGACTGGATACGGAATAAGGTTTTAATTCAGCTTACCCGTATTAAAGCCTCAGTCTTTCGACGTAATGATGCGCACATCGCGCTGCGGGAAGGGGATATTGATTTGTGCTGCACGCAGGTTTTCAACCACTTGTTCGTTCAAACCGAAACGGAACGCGCCCAAATCGGCCTCGTTCGTCCACGCCCAAAGCGTAATCTCGATAGCGTTGTCGCCCAAATTGGTAATGTGTACTGCCGCTTCCCTGCCGGGTGTCTGCACATATAAAGGATGCTCGGTGGCGGCCCTCAAAACAGCTGCCTTAGCCTCCTTCAAATCACAAGCATAATCCACACCCACTACCACATGTACGCGGCACAGCGGATTAGAGGAACGGTTGATGATGCTGTTGCTCATGACAATACTGTTGGGCAGGATGACTTCTTCATTGTCCGGCGTGTTCAGAGCAATCTGCACCATTTTGATTTCTCTCACGGTACCTTCGAAACCGTTGACTTTGATGAAATCACCAACCTTAAACGGACGGAACAGGATAATCAGCACGCCGGCGGCAAAGTTCGACAGCTGGTCTTTCAGCGACAAAGCCACCGCCAAGCCCGCACCGCCGATTAATGCGGTAACCGACGTAGTCGGAATGCCCAACTTGCCCAACGCGGCAATAATAATCAGGATTAACAGGCCAATATTGGCTACGTTGCCCAGAAAGCTGACCAGCGTTCTATCTACTTTGGCGCGGGTCAGCGCGGCTTTCATCAAAATAACGAGGCGGGAGGCTATCCATCTGCCGACAAAGAAAATCGCCAGCGCGGCAACGAGGTTGGTACCGAATGCCATGCCGGTTTCAATAAGGCTTTCCCAGCCTGAGAATGAAGAGAGGTTTTCAAGATTGAAATTCATGATTTTTATTTCTGGTTAAAGGATGATTGGAAATTCGGATATTAATTGGTTTTGCGGCAAGCCTGTCTATATTTCAGACGACCTTAAAACCGCGTACCTAGGTCGTATTGAATCCATGAAGGAGACCGCACCCGTGATTGTATGCCTGTCGGCGGGAAGAATAAAGGTCGTCTGAAAACCTGATTTTCAAGTTTTCAGACGACCTTGGGTGGGTTTTGGGGTTCAACTACCGCGTGTGTGCGTACCGCACACACCCTGCACCCGATGCCCGGTTTCAGTAGGTCAGATTCTCGAACCTGACGGCTTTTGAGATGGTAGGCTTTTGTCGGATACAAGTATCCGACCCACTGCTGGCTAATCCTTCTTAATCGGCGGATTGGCATTAATCGGCAGCGACGAGCGGGACACTTTGACATTTCTATAATGATTCCGCATCAAATGCTGAAACACTTCCGCCTTGCGCTCTTTTCCGCTCTTTTCGTAATTCGTCCCCAAAATCACTTCATCCACAACATAACATATATCGGTATAAGGCAGATAGACGGATTTTGTGGCTTCGCAATATTCGATTTTGTCCGAACCGATTTGTTCGATTTTCAGCAGGCGGAACTCTTCCTCGTCACGGAAAGCAAAATCTTTAAACAGATAGCGGATATATTCTAAAGCCTTTCCGTCTTCATTTTTGATTTGATTAGAGTTTTTAATTAACTTCGTTAACGCTGCTCTAAGCTCCTTAATACGGAACTTATGCCATTTTAGATTTTTCCCAACTGGCTTTAGTCGAATACCGAATTTTGGTCTTCTTATATCAGGTAGCCATATTGTGCATTTTTCCTTAGCAATATATTCATCGTAATAAGCGATATAAGCTACCTGATAAAGCGGCAGGTTATCATCTTCAAAATCTGAATTAGGTATATCTGCTTCTACTAGCTGTTCATCTGAATATCCATCTCCCCCTTTTTTTACCATGCTACGGAATGAGGCAGAAACATCAGGCTCTTTCAACCAATCCCCGTTTTTATTAAATACCAAGCAGCAACCCGACGCTTCCACGCCATTTTCTTTACCATACAAACGGAACTGGTTCAAATCGTTTATGCGGCTGGAAAAACAGGTAAAGAAAGCATTATGGACAGGACAATCAGCCTTGTTTTCCAATTCCAAATCCTGCAGATTCAGCAACTCCAACAGCCCTTCTCCTTCAGTCGGGTCATTCATGTAGGTGGAGCTGCCGATTCTCATCGGACTAACCTTGTTACTGTCAACAGGATCGTTATCATCGGCTTTATCATTAGTTTTATCGCTGACAATACCAAATAATCTTTCGCATACTGAAGGCGAAGTGTAGTGGGCAAGAGGAATCTTTCCCAATTCCATCGGTGGGATATTTAAAACTGCAAGAATGGTGGAGATAGCATCAGTTAAGTTGTCTTTTTTATTTTGGAATAGTTTTTCCCGTATTCCCTGCTTTTTCTGATCAAAATAACTTTGCCATTTTTCTTGAAGAAAACAAATCTCTCTTAAATATTGGAGAATAATCCTATGACCTCTATTACTTTCTAACGTATCTTTTAATTGCGGCAAGTTATTGAGAGAAAATAAAAAATATTTATCAGCTTTTTTAGTTAACTCTTTGACCTTAGAAGAATCTTCATCTTTAATCTTAACTGCCTGATCAAAAGAGCAGTGGCCTAACGAAAATTGGGCATAGGTTTGTTGTTGAAGGCTGTTTTGCTTGTCTGCCAGCTGCTCGGCAAGACTCAATTGATGTTGGAAATGTTCAACTGCCTGTCCAAATAACTGTTCCGACTCCTTGCCTTTGGCTTTCATCGCCTGCTCAAAAGAGCAACGACCAAGCCAAAACTGAATATCGTTTTGCTCTTGAATTTGGCTATTTTTATCTTCAATTCCATCTAAAGCCTGATTCAGCTTTTCAATCGCTTCTTCAAATTTTTTGTTATTGAATAACGCTACACCTTCGTCAATTAAACTTCGAACATTCATTGTCTTATCCCTTTCTCAAAACAATCTGTTAAACGCCGTACCATCTCAATGCGCCTCTTCCCAATTCATCCCCACGCCAACCTCCGCCACCAGCGGTACTTTCAACATCCCTTCGTCCACGTTCGCCATAATCTGCGGTAGTTTTTCTTTCACTGAATCTAGTTCGGCTTCGGGTACTTCCAACACCAATTCGTCATGTACCTGCATAATCAGTTTGCTTTGCAAGAGGTCGTCTGAAAGCCAGCGGAACACGTCTATCATGGCGCGTTTGATGAGGTCGGAGGCGGTGCCTTGCATGGGGGCGTTGATGGCGGCGCGTTCGGCTCCGGCGCGGGCGTTGGCGTTTTTGTTGTGGATGTCGGGCAGGTAGAGGCGGCGGCCGAACAGGGTTTCGACGAAACCTTGGGCGGCGGCTTGTTCTTTGGTGCGCTGCATGTATTCGGCAACGCCGGGGTAGCGGGCGAAGTAGCGGTCGATGAAGGTTTTGGCGGACAGGTTGTCTATGCCCAGCGATTTGGCGAGGCCGTATTGGCCCATGCCGTAAATCAGGCCGAAGTTGATGGTTTTGGCGTAGCGGCGTTGTTCGGACGAGACGTTTTCGGGGGCGGTGCCGAATACTTCGGCGGCGGTGCGGCGGTGTACGTCTTCGCCGTTTTGGAACGCGGCGATGAGGGTTTTGTCGCCGGAGAGGTGCGCCATGATGCGCAGCTCGATTTGGGAATAGTCGGCGGAAACGATGACGCTGCCTTGCGGTGCGGTGAAGGCGCGGCGCACGCGTCGGCCTTCGGCGGTGCGGATGGGGATGTTTTGCAGGTTGGGGTTGTTGCTGGCGAGGCGGCCAGTAATGGCAACGGCTTGGGCGTAGGTGGTATGCACGCGGCCGTCTTTGGGGGAAATCATTTCGGGCAGTTTGTCGGTGTAGGTGGATTTGAGTTTCGCCAGGCTGCGGTTTTGCAGGATAATTTTGGGCAGGGGGTAGTCGGGCGCGAGCTGTTCGAGCACAGCTTCGTTGGTGGAAATGCCGCCTTTGGCGGTTTTTTTCAGACCTTTGGTGGGGATGCCCATTTTGTCGAACAGGATTTCTTGGAGCTGTTTGGGCGAGTTGAGGTTGAACGGCTGGCCTGCGGCGGTATAGGCTTCTTGTTCGAGCTTCATCAACTCGGCGCCGAGTTCGGCACTTTGGCGGGCGAGTTCGGCACGGTCGATTTGCACGCCGTTGCGTTCCATTTCAAACAACACCTGCGCGACGGGCAGCTCCATTTTTTCATACATTTCAAGCTGTTTGGCATCCATTTGCGCGCGCAGGTGCGCTTCGAGGCGCAGGGCGAAATCGGCGTCTTGGGCGGCGTATTCGGTCGCCTGCCCGATGGCGACATCGGCAAAACCGATTTGCTTCGCGCCTTTACCGCACAACGATTCGTAGGTAATGGTTTCCAAGCCCAGCCAGCGTTCGGACAATTCGTCCAAGCCGTGTCCGAGATGGCTTTCGATGATGTA
Organism: Neisseria sp. RH3002v2f; assembly: GCF_014596375.1. Taxonomy (NCBI): domain Bacteria; kingdom Pseudomonadati; phylum Pseudomonadota; class Betaproteobacteria; order Neisseriales; family Neisseriaceae; genus Neisseria; species Neisseria sp. RH3002v2f. The sequence continues at coordinate 120,517 of NZ_MAYZ01000024.1, read as the reverse complement.
GGAAGCGAGCATGGCGTCGCCGGCAATGCCGTTCAGGGCGATGCCGTAGTTGGCGAAAACGTGTTGGTCGTATTTGAGGTTTTGCCCGATTTTCTTCAGGGCGGGGTTTTCCAAATACGGTTTCAGACGACCTAATACGTATTGCAAATCAAGCTGTTCGGGCGCGGCAGTCAGGCTGTGCCCTACGGGGATGTAAACCGCTTCGCCTGCTTGGAACGCGATGCTGATGCCGACCAGCGCGGCGTTCATCGCGTCTAGGGACGTGGTTTCCGTATCGATGCCGATGGCGTCCGCCCGCGACAGTTTGTCCAACAAGGCGACAAACTGCGCTTCGGTGGTAACGGTTTGATAATCCAGCTTTTCGGGGGCTGGGGCATGTTCTATGATTTTTTCAGACGACGTTTCCATGTCCAACGCCGCCTGTTCGCCTATCGTATCGCTGCCGAACAAATCGCCGTCCGCCGCTTCGTGCATACGGCTTTCCGCTTCTTTCAGCCAAGTGCGGAAGCCCCAGCGTTTGAAATCGACCGCAAGCTGCGACCATTTCGGCGAAGTACGGCGCAGGCTTTCGAGGCCGTCTGAAAGCTCGGTGTGCAAGTCCACATCGGTTTTAATCGTCACCAAATCATACGACAGCGGCAGTTGGGGCAGCGCAGCTTGCAGGTTTTCGCCGACCTTGCCCTTGATTTCCGCAGCGTGCTCCATCACACCGGCCAGCGAGCCGTAGGCTTCCAGCCACTTCACCGCCGTTTTCGGGCCGCATTTCTCCACGCCCGGCACATTGTCCACCTTGTCGCCCATCAGCGCGAGATAATCGCGGATTTGGTCGGGGCGCACGCCGAATTTTTCCTTCACGCCTTCAATGTCCAGCGTTTCGCCGCTCATCGTGTTCACCAGCGTCACGCGCTCGTTCACCAGTTGCGCCATGTCCTTATCGCCGGTCGACACCACCACGTTCCAACCCGCTTCGCTGCCCATCGCCGCCAGCGTGCCAATCACGTCGTCCGCTTCGACTTGCGGAATGACCAACACCGGCCAGCCCATCAGCCGCACCAAATCCGGCAAGGCTTCCGCCTGCGGGCGCAAATCGTCCGGCATCGGCGGACGCGTCGCCTTGTAGTCGGGGAACATCTCGTGGCGGAAATTCTTGCCCTTCGCATCAAACACCACCGCGCAATAATCATGCACATAATCCGCCCGCAGCCGGCGCAACATGTTCAACACGCCGTAAAGCGCACCCGTCGGCGCGCCATCAGGCGCGGTCAATTGCGCCATCGCGTGATACGCGCGGTAGAGATAAGAAGAGCCGTCAACGAGGAGAAGGGTGTGAATGGTTGCCATGATAGTATCTGCTGATGAAAAAATAAAAATGACCTAATTATAAGGGATAATCAAAATGCCGTCTGAAAGCCCATTTCAGACGGCATTTGAATCTAGCCTGCCTTATCTGCCCAAATATTTTGCCCAATTGAGATACAGCCGGGCAATATTTTCTTCATAGCTGTGGGCAGAAGGAATATAACCGTCTTTAGGCGGCATATATCTGACAAATGATTCTATTTCTTCCGGATAATCGAAATCTGCATAAATTTTTTCAACTTCCCCCAAAGGATCCTCAAATTCTTCTTTTCTATGGAATACATCGCTTAAGAGGACGTACAGCCAATTTTTAGGGGAATAACCACTCATTTCCGAAGCCAAATCTTCCAGAACAGATTTTAATTCAAGAATATTGGATTTGTTGATTAAAGATAGCTTGAACAAGCGTTCATCATGATCTGAAAGCGTCATTTTTCGGGCATAAGCTACTACATCAGCCCAACCCAAGTATTTATTCTCATACCCCCACAGAATATCCTTCCATGAAAAGCTGACTTTTTGAGCGGTTAAATCAAGGTTCATTTTGCTTACTTTGTTCCCATACGTTGGTTTAGCTGCACGATGCGGCATATCAGTTTTTAATCCACAGCCCATCCTATCTGCGGTAATTAGATTTTGCCAAGCTAACCGCCAATACCCCTATCCGGTTTTACCAATTTGCCTTTCCACTCAACCGACTTGTCGAAAGGTGCGGCTGCAAAAGGAGCAGGCATGGGATTGTTGCAGGGCTTGGCTCCCAACATCCGGCTGGAAACAAAAGAAATGCCGTCTGAAAATCAACTTGGTTTCAGACGGCATTCTTAATAAGGCCCTTATCTCGCCAAAGCCTTCAAACATTCTTTGACCAATGCCGGACCTTTGTATATCAATCCGCTGTACACCTGGACGGCAGTTGCGCCCAAGCGGATTTTCTCTGCCGCATCCTTGCCGTTCATGATGCCGCCTACGCCGATAATCGGCAGCTTACCGTCGATGTGGTCTACCAACAGCTTCAACACCCAATTACTTTTTTCATGAACGGGCAGCCCGCTCAAACCGCCCTGCTCGCCTGCGAGCGGATGGCTGCCGAGGCTTGATTTGTCGATGGTGGTGTTGGTAGCTATGATGCCATCCATTTCAACGGATTTGACAACGTGGGCAATGTCTTCGATTTGTGCTTCATCCAAATCGGGGGCGATTTTGACGGCGAGCGGAACGTATTTCCCGTGTACAGAGGCAAGCTGTGCCTGTTTGTTTTTCAAAGCCTCAAGCAATGCGCTCAACTCGTCACCACCTTGCAGCGCGCGGAGGTTTTTAGTGTTGGGCGAGGAAATATTGACGGTAATGTAACTTGCGTGTGCGTAGGCTTTTTCCAAGCAAATCAGATAGTCGGCGGCGGCGTTTTCGATGGGCGTAACCGCGTTTTTGCCGATGTTGATGCCCAATACGCCACTGAATTTGCTTTTTTCGATGTTGCGTATCATGGTGTCGATACCGTGGTTATTGAAACCCATGCGGTTAATGATGCCTTGGTGTTCGGGAACGCGAAAGAGGCGCGGCTGCGGGTTGCCGGGCTGCGGTTTGGGCGTTACCGTGCCGATTTCGATGAAACCGAAGCCGAGCGCGGCCAAAGCATCTATGTATTCGCCGTTTTTATCGAGCCCTGCGGCAAGTCCGACAGGGTTGGGCAAATCCATGCCCATCAGCCTGACAGATTTGGTAGCCTTGTTGTCGGTTACCGGAATCAGGCCGAGCTTATAAACCGTGTTGAGGGCATTGAGTGTGAAATGGTGTGCCTTTTCGGCATCAAGCGCAAATAGGATACGGCGGGCAAATGAATACATAACGGGTTTCCTGCTCCAGATGGAAATGTTGCCATTTTAACTGAAATCACATGCCGGACACGTCATACATATCAAATTTGAACGTTAAAACCGGCACCACCCAAAAATGTACAAATCCGCAAATATTGATATAATAGGCATTAGATAGAAAACTCTATTAAAAGTCGGTACAATACCACCGATTTATTTCCCTTAAACAACCTGCCGCAAGGCATAAAGGAACGACTGACATGTCAAACATCGAACAACAAGTTAAGAAAATTGTTGCTGAACAACTGGGCGTAAATGAAGCCGACGTGAAAAACGAATCTTCTTTTCAAGACGACTTAGGCGCAGACTCTTTGGATACCGTAGAATTGGTTATGGCTCTGGAAGAAGCCTTCGGCTGCGAAATCCCTGACGAAGATGCTGAAAAAATCACCACAGTCCAACTGGCTATCGACTACATCAACGCCCACAACGGCTAATCGGTCATCGCCCGACACAATAGCCTCTGCTGCACCGTGCAATAGAGGCTTTTCCCTTATATGGCAAACTGCTTAAACTCCGTTTAAATACCTGCCGGGAATTCCAGACGGCATATGCCCGACACACCCATATGCCGCACCGACAACCAACAGCGAGATTATCATGAGTCAGAGAAGAGTAGTCATTACAGGCTTAGGTCAAGTTTCCCCTGTCGGCAACAGCGTTGCAGAAGCATGGAACAACCTGCTCGCAGGCAAAAGCGGCATCGGCAAGATTACCCGCTTTGACGCATCCGACATCAACAGCCAAATCGCCGGTGAAGTCCGCGATTTCAATATCGGCGATTACATCAGTGCAAAAGAAGCACGCCGCATGGACGTATTTATCCACTACGGCATCGCCGCCGCACTGCAGGCAATTGCCGATTCGGGTTTGGACAATGTAGAAAACCTCGATAAAGACCGTGTCGGCGTGAATATCGGTTCCGGCATCGGCGGCCTGCCCAGCATCGAAGCCACCGGCAAAGCAGTACTCGAAGGCGGAGCACGCAAAATCAATCCTTTCTTCATTCCCGGTTCGCTGATTAACCTGATTTCAGGTCATGTAACCATCCTCAAAGGCTACCGCGGCCCCAGCTACGGCATGGTTTCCGCCTGTACCACCGGTGCCCACTCCATCGGTGACTCCGCCCGACTGATCAAATACGGCGATGCGGACGTGATGATTGCAGGCGGTGCCGAAGGCGCGATCAGCACTTTGGGCGTAGGCGGTTTTGCTGCGATGAAAGCCCTCTCTACCCGCAACGATGACCCTGCTACCGCTTCCCGTCCGTGGGACAAAGGCCGTGACGGTTTCGTTATCGGCGAAGGCGCTGGCGTGCTGGTGTTGGAAGAATTGGAACACGCGAAAAAACGCGGTGCGAAAATTTACGCCGAAATCGTCGGGTTCGGTATGAGCTCCGATGCCTACCACATCACCGCTCCAAACGAAGAAGGCCCTGCGCTGGCAGTTACCCGCGCACTGAAAGATGCCGGACTGAATCCCAAAGACGTCGATTACGTCAACGCGCATGGTACCTCCACTCCGCTGGGCGATGCCAACGAAACCAAAGCCCTCAAGCGCGCACTGGGCGACCACGCCCGCAAAGTTATCGTCAACTCCACCAAATCCATGACCGGCCACCTGCTCGGCGCTGCAGGCGGTGTAGAAGCGTTGTACAGCGTGTTGGCAATACATGAGCAAAAATCTCCACCGACCATCAACATCTTTGAACAAGACGTTGAAGCTGGTTGCGATCTGGACTACTGCGCCAACGAAGCACGCGATGCGAAAATCGACGTCGCCATCTCCAATTCCTTCGGCTTCGGCGGCACCAACGGTACGCTGGTGTTCAAACGTTTTAAAGACTGACTTCCCTCAGTATCCGTGAAAAATGCCGTCTGAACAATTTCAGACGGCATTTTAAAAACATCCGACATATCTGCCGATAAAACCCAAACCATTCACCGACTGTTCGATGCAACAGACCAAGCATTCCCACCTTACCGTTTACCGAGCGACAGCGGCACAAAATATCCGAATACAGCGAGATAATTACTCCCACCTTATCAAAACACATATATCGGAACAAAGTAGAATTAACCCCCGATAACGATTAGACCAACGTCCGATATGCCCGAAGACAGGGTTGAAGCGTTCAACCGTTATTTTTCGGATAAGGCGGATATAGTCCCTATGGATTTGCGCTATTTGAGTGAGGAAAACAAGGATAAATTAAAGGCTTATGCGTTGTCGTCGCAACGGCAGAGGGATAAAGTCGTATTTGTTACAGGTGTGGAATGATACCGTTTTATGTTTTATACGATAAAGATGCCGACCGTTTGGAGTCGGTGGATATGGAAAAGCAGGATGCAGAAAAGTTGTTCGGGCTGATTTCCCCTGTTTTGTCGGAACGGCTTGGAGAATCCTTTTCGGTAGCATTTTCCGCGCAATTCGAAATCGGCGGAATGATGGATTTGGATACGGCGGGAGAGCTTGGGCGCGATGATTTTGTCTTTGCCGCACGGTTGGTGGTGGAAAGTTGTTCCGGTCCGCTTGAAAGATATCGGGAGGCATTTCGCAAAGCTTTCGCCCGCAACAGGCGGCAAATGGACAATTCGGCTATGACTTCTCAAAACTCACGTAATCGGAAGCACGGTACATCAACAAACAGATCACCCGTTCAAGCGTTGACGTCGTCTGAGATACAATCATTGGGCGAAGACTTGAAACAGTCGGTCATTCAAGCCCGTAAAATTAGCCGATATAATGGCAAAACGCGGTGCTTAACCGAATCTACTGTGTATAACTTTCCAGTGAACAAACAATAGACAAATAAAAATACCGACCTTAGGTCGGTATTTTTAAGATTTGGCGCGGCGGACGGGGCTCGAACCCGCGACCCCCGGCGTGACAGGCCGGTACTCTAACCAACTGAGCTACCACCGCGCATCCACTGTTTAACAACAATGAAAGGAAACTTGGTGGGTGATGACGGAGTCGAACCGCCGACATTCTGCTTGTAAGGCAGACGCTCTACCAACTGAGCTAATCACCCAATTATGTTTAATACTGTAAAGTTAACACAGTATTTTTAAGATTTGGCGCGGCGGACGGGGCTCGAACCCGCGACCCCCGGCGTGACAGGCCGGTACTCTAACCAACTGAGCTACCACCGCGCATCCACTGTTTAACAACAATGAAAGGAAACTTGGTGGGTGATGACGGAGTCGAACCGCCGACATTCTGCTTGTAAGGCAGACGCTCTACCAACTGAGCTAATCACCCGAATTTTTCTGGGAAAACGCTATTTAACCAAATAACCAGAATTCATGCAAGCATTATTTCCACGCTTTATTCAACTTCCCTGCAAACTCCAGTTTTCAAAAGAAATAATTTCATCTTTCCTACCTACGATTACCAAGATATCCCCACTTTCCAACACAAAAGAAGATTCGGGGTTTTCAATCCTCGCGGTACGGCGGCGGATAAACAGCAGTTTGATACCGTATGCTTCCAAAGGCAATTCACCGACTGTTTTCCCGACGATATAAGCATCTTGCACCAAAGAAAAAGCATGGCGGCAAACCGTTTTCCCGTTTTCCCCGAATCCCGCTTCATCATCACTGCCGACAAACAAACCCTCCAATGAGGCATAACGGCTGTGCCGGATATTGGTAATGGTTTGATGGACATGGTGATATGACGCCCCATTCCCCAACATGGCGTAGCTTGCCAACACCAAACTGGTTTCTTTGGTATCCGACACGGCCTCCTCCACCCCCATCTCGGTAAATGTTTTCACATAGTCGTCATTTGTGGCGCGTACATATACCGGCATATTGGGATACATAGACAACACATTGTCCAAGACATGCTGCGTTTCATGCATATTATTCAGTGTGACCACCACCATTTTTGCCCGCCCCAAACCGGCGGCTTCCAATACTTCCCGGCGTTTCGCATCACCAAACGATACCGGCTCGCCGGCACTTCTCGCGACTTGTACACGCGCAATATCCAAATCAAGTGCGAAATACGGGATACCCTCTTGGGCAAGCACGCGTCCGACCGTCTGCCCGCCCCTGCCAAAACCGATAACCAACACATGGTCTGACTTGCTCATGGTTTCCACCAACATGCTGTGCAAGTCAAGCGACTTCATATCCCAGCTTGACTTGGCCAAACGCCCTACCAGCGCATCGCTGCTGCCCAACACAAAAGGGGCGATAATCATAGACAGCAGCACTGCTGCCGTCGCCGCCTGCTCCAACTCAAGGGAAACCATATTGATTTGGCTGGATATTGCCAGCATAACAAAGCCAAACTCACCCCCCTGTGCCAAGTACAGGGCGGTTTTCAAACTGTCGGCAACCGAATGCCTCATTTTGAATGCAATGGCAAATACAACCAACGCCTTCAAAATCAGCAAAATGGCCAACAGTATCAATACCTGCTGCCAGCCGCCGATCAAGGCCTGCACATCCAGCTTCATACCAACCGTAATAAAGAAGAAACCGAGCAAGATGTCGCGGAACGGACGGATGTCGTCCTCTACCTGGAAACGGTATTCCGTTTCCGAAAGCAGCATGCCGGCAACGAACGCACCCAACGCCATAGACAAACCTTCCAGCTCAGTCAGATAAGCCACACCCAAGGTTACCAGCAAGACATTTATCATAAACAGTTCAGACGACTTGCGTTTGGCAACCAACCTGAACCAGCGCGACATGACTTTGCTGCCGACGACGAATAATACGCCCAGCGTAATCAGCATTTTCAATCCGGCAAGGCCGAGTGCCGCCCACAGGCTGCCTTCCCCGCCATTCCCCGACAACGCAGGAATCAGAATCATCAGCGGAACAACTGCAATATCCTGCATCAACAACACGCCCATTACCATCTGGCCGTGCGTCTGCCCCAATTCCGTCTTTTCCGACAAAATCCGGCTCACAATCGCCGTAGACGACATCGCCAACGCACCCGACACGGCGAATGCCCAATTGAACGGCACACCCGTCAGCATAAGGATGCCTATCACCGACAGCATCGTAATACCGACCTGCAAACCACCCAACCCGAACACCAGCCGCCTCATTGCCCTCAGCTTGGGCAGCGAAAACTCCAAGCCTATACTGAACATCAGGAACACGATCCCGATTTCACCCAAATAATCCGTCGCATGACTTTTCGGAATCAGACTGAACATACCCGGCCCCGCCAAAAAACCCACGAGCAGGTAGCCCAACATAGAAGGGATGTTAAACTTGCGGCACAAAACCACCGCAATAACCGACACCAGCAAAACAACCACAATAGGAGCAAGCGAAAATTCGTTCATAGACCGTCCGAACAGGAAAAACAGACAAAATGCCGTCTGAAACAGCACACGCCGCCCCATTATAACAAAACACCGCATATCATCCGAAACAGTTGCGGCACACAATTCTGCTAAAATATCCCTTTCCGATTCCGCAAGTTAACACCATGACCACCACAGCCGACGACATCGACCGCCTCCTTCCCCAAACCCAATGCCGAGAATGCGGCTATGAAGGCTGCCTTCCCTATGCTGGAGCCATACTGCAAGGCGAAGCGCACAACCTCTGCACCCCGGGCGGAGAAGCCGTCATTCGGGACATTTCCGCCCTGCTCGGCAAACCTATTGCCGAACCGTCAAAAAAACAACCCAAGGCACTGGCATGGATAGACGAATCCGCCTGTATCGGCTGCACTGCCTGCATCCGTGCCTGCCCTACCGATGCCATCATGGGTGCGAGCAAATTCATGCACACCGTCATCGCCGACGAATGTACCGGTTGCGGACTCTGCATCGCCCCCTGCCCCGTCGACTGCATCCACATGCAACCCGTTTCCGATACCTTCCTGCCGCGCACACGCCGTTTCAGCCTGTCCGCCGACAGCCGTTTTGCCGCTGCCGAACACGCACGCACGCGTTATCTCAGGCATAACGAACGCAAACGGCGGGAAACAGCCGAACGCAAAGCCATGCTTGCCGAACGGGAAGCAGCCGTCCGCAACACCCGCCGGCAAACCCCCGACACACCGGGAAAAACAGCATTTAACCCTGCCGACCTCATCGCCAAAGCCATGGCAAAGGCACAAAACCAGCAAGACCGGCTCGTTGCCGCCGACAACCAGAAAGACTATCAGGCCAAACAAATTGCCGAAGCACGCGAACGTGCAGAACTGCGCCGGGCGCAACGCGATATGAAATACGGCAGCGACAACGAAAAAGCGGCCGCCTTGGAATACCTCAAACAATACAAAGCCAAACAGGAAGCCGCACAAAATACCGCGCCATAATGGTCCTCCATGCCGTCCGAACTCATTTCAGACGGCATTTCGTTAACCTTTGCCTCCCTGCATCCGTACCGCCCACACCTTCCCGTCCTTACGGCGGCACAACCCGTTTTCAATAAAATATTAATTACACACTACTACGAATTTGCTATAATTTGCCCCAAAATTCACCACAACCCCACAAAAGGACAATACTATGGGCATCAAAGTCGCCATCAACGGCTACGGACGCATCGGCCGCCAAGTTTTGCGCGCCATCTACGACTATAAAATCCAAGACCAGCTCCAAATCGTCGCCGTCAACGCCAGCGGCAGCCTTGAAACCAACGCCCACCTCACCAAATTCGATACCGTGCACGGCCGCTTTGACGCCGACGTATCCCATGACGGCAGCCACCTCATCATCAACGGCGACAAAATTCCCTACTTCTCCACCCGAAATCCTGCCGAACTGCCGTGGAAAGAACTCGGCGTAGATTTGGTCATGGAATGTACCGGCGCGTTTACCAGCAAAGAAAAAGCCAAAATACATCTGGAAAGCGGCGCGAAAAAAGTCCTCATTTCCGCACCGGGCGGCGATGATATCGATGCGACCGTTGTTTACGGCGTAAACGACGGCGTCCTGACCGACGACATGACCGTCGTTTCCAACGCCTCCTGCACCACCAACTGCCTCGCCCCCGTCGCCAAAGTATTGAGCGCAAGCGTCGGCATCGTCAAAGGCGCGATGACGACCATCCATGCCCTGACCAACGACCAGACCGTAACCGACGTGCGCCACAAAGACCTCCGCCGGGCACGCAGCGGCATAGAGAACATGATTCCGACCAAAACCGGCGCGGCAAAAGCCGTCGGACTGGTACTGCCCGAATTGAAAGGCAAACTCGACGGGCTTGCCATCCGCGTACCGACCGTCAACGTTTCCCTGGTCGATTTAAGCTTCCAGGCCGAACGCGACACGACAGCCGAAGAAATCAACGCACTGCTGAAAGCCGCCTCCGAAGAAGGCGAGCTCAAAGGTGTTTTGGGCTACAACACCCTGCCGCTTGTTTCCATGGACTTCAACCACACCACCGAAGCCAGCCACTTCGACTCAACGCTGACCAAAGTCGTCGACGGCAACATGGTCAAAGTCTTCGCATGGTATGACAACGAATGGGGATTCAGCTGTCAAATGCTGAACACTGCACGCCGCATGTTCGGACTCGAAGTACGCCCGCTCAAATAACCCGTCAAACAAAATGCCGTCTGAAACCTGATGTTTTCAAGTTTCAGACGGCATTTTCACACAAGAACCGCTATCCCAACCTGTTGCACGCCACTTCGCAGCAGCCTACCGCCTCTTTCAAAGGTACGGCATTCAGGCTTCGGAGCCGGGCGGCAAAATCCGCAAACGGCAGCAATTCCGATCCGAAACGGCGCATATGCCCCGTATCCTGCTGGCAGTCTATCAGTTCCACACCCAAAGACGCGAGAAACGGCACGGCGCAGGCAAACGCGATTTTCGACGCATCCGGTTGTAATGCGAACATCGATTCGCCATAAAACACCCTGCCGATCTGAACGCCGTAAAACCCTCCTGCCAACCTCGTTTTACCGTTTTCATCGGGATAATGGCACTCGAAAGAATGCGCGTGTCCCATTTCGTGCAGCTTCAAATATGCCGTCTGAAACTCAGGCGCAATCCAAGTACCATCCTGCCCGGGTCTCACCATGTCCGCACACTGCGCCACAACGCGTTCAAAACAGCCGTTTGCCGTCACCCTATATGCTCTGTTGCGCAGCGTTTTCGCCAGCGAGCGCGGAACGTGCAGCCTGTCGGGAAACACCACCGCACGGGGCCCGACCGCATACCAAAAAAACCACCCGTCCCGGGAAAACCACGGAAACACGCCGTTCCGATACGCCTCAAGCAGCCTCCCCGCATCCAAATCCCTGCTCACACCGACCAGCCCTTCGTACTCCGACAATGCACGGGCAGGATCGGGGAACGCATAATCTCCGGGCGCAAGCAACGGAATACCCATATCAGTCCTCCATAAAACACAGACGGCATTCGAAATGACGAATGCCGTCTGAAAAAACAAACCGTCCGGATTTAACGTTTGCCCTTAGTCTGGCAACCGCTGCACACACCGTACATATACAGCGCGTGATCGACAATGCGGTAGCCGTTTTCTTCCGCGATTTTGTCTTGCAGGGCTTCAATTTCGGGATTGTGGAATTCCGTTACCTCGCCGCATTTCACACAGACGATATGGTCATGGTGGTCGCCCTTGTCCAACTCATAAACCGCCTTGCCCGTTTCAAAATGATGGCGTTGCAGAATACCCGCCTGCTCAAACTGGGTCAGCACGCGGTAAATCGTTGCCACACCGATTTCCACACCCTCTTCCAACAAAATACGGTACACATCCTCGGCACTCAAATGCTCTTCCGCATGAGTCTCGAACAAATCCAAAATCTTCAAACGCGGGCCGGTAACTTTCAGTCCACTGTCTTTCAGTTGCGCAATGTTGCTGAATTTTTCCATAATATTCAATATCCCTGTAAAATAATAGACGCTATAATACGCAATTTCAGCCTGCTTGCCCACTATCACACCATAGCAGTTTGCAATAGCAAAACCGCAACGGCGGACGGGCAGTCGGACACAGACAGGGTGAAATACCGCTTAAGCGTATGATTATCGTTCGCTTTTATAAAATATTCAAGCAGTGCTACATTAGACATCCCGATTTGCACAGAAAGGTTCTCCCGTGAACAAAACCCTCATACTCGTCCTTTCCGCCCTGTTCAGCCTGACCGCGTGCAGCGTCGAACGCGTTTCACTGTTCCCCTCGTACAAACTCAAAATCATACAGGGCAACGAACTCGAACCCCGCGCCGTCGCCTCCCTCCGCGCCGGCATGACCAAAGACCAAGTCCTGCTACTGCTCGGCAGCCCCATGTTGCACAACGCATTCCATACCGACCGCTGGGACTATACCTTCAACACCTCCCGCAACGGCATCATCAAAGAACGCAGCAATCTGACCGTCTATTTTGAAAACGGCGTGCTCGTCCGCGCCGAAGGCGACGCCCTCCAAAATGCCGCCGAAGCCCTCCGCGCGAAACAAAACGCAGACAAACAATAAGGAACACACATGACACCGCTCAAAATCGCCATCGCCGGCGTCAACGGCCGCATGGGGCGCGTATTGGTTGAAGCCGTCAACAACCATCCCGACACCGTCCTTTCCGGCGCGCTCGAACACTCGGGCTCAGAAGCCCTCGGGCTGGACGCAGGCTACGCCGTCGGACTCAAAACCGGCATCGCCATTTCAGACGACGTTGACGCCGTTCTCGCACAAAGCGACGTACTCATCGACTTTACCCGCCCCGAGCCGACCCTCAAACACCTGCAAAAATGCGTTGAAAAACAAGTCAACATCATCATCGGCACAACAGGCTTCGACGATGCGGGCAAAGCCGCCATCCAAGCCGCAGGCGAAAAAACAGGCATCGTTTTCGCCGCCAACTTCAGCGTCGGCGTCAACCTCACCTTCCACATCCTCGACACCGTCGCACGCGTATTAAACGAAGGCTACGACATCGAAATCATCGAAGGCCACCACCGCCACAAAGTCGATGCCCCCAGCGGCACCGCGTTACGCATGGGCGAAGTCATCGCTGGCGCGCTCGGCCGCGACCTCAAACAATGCGCCGTTTACAGCCGCGAAGGCCACACCGGTCCGCGCGATCCGTCCACCATCGGCTTTGCCACCGTCCGCGCAGGCGACATCGTCGGCGACCACACCGCCCTCTTCGCCACCGACGGCGAGCGCGTGGAAATCACCCACAAGGCCAGCAGCCGCATGACCTTTGCCGCCGGTGCCGTCCGCGCCGCAGTTTGGGTCAACGGCAAAACGGGTTTGTACGATATGCAGGATGTACTCGGGCTGAACAACCGTTAACCCCCATACAAAATGCCGTCTGAAAAGATATTGTTCAGACGGCATTTTGCCGACAGGCTCCGTGTCGGCATATCAATAAAGTTGCTTGCGCAGCATGACAAGCTACGGCTTGTTTAATTAAAACTCTCCTGATCTAAAAATTCTAACTCTATTTCCTGGCAAACTATATCTATCCTAAAAGCAGTCAGAAGATCATACCCACCGCCTATCAATTCCAGCGTACCTCCATAATCCCAGATTTCATCATCTTGCTTTAACTCGCCAAGCTCCAATGTATTATCGATATCTTTATCTCGGTTCTTTGTGGCGTATCCATAGACAAATTTCAAATAGCTGAACTGCTTGAATTTAATTTTTACCCAGTCTGAATAATTAGGCATAGGGATTTCTTGAGGTAAATCTGGATAATCCACACAATTAACGATGATATGAAATTCATTATTTTTCAAAGTATAGTTTAATAGAGTGCCCTCATATATATATAGAAATTGATAATCTTTTCTTGGAATAGTATAAGTTGTCATATTATTTTACCTTTTCAAAAACAATGGTTTTATAAATCCTTGATCTCAAGTCGCCTCCATTGCTCAGATGAAATTTCAGTTGTTTAAACTCTTCCTTTAACGGCCCATTATATTTTAACCTTAATCCCATTCGGGCCAGTTCTGTTTCATTTGGAATTCCTCTTAAATATTTATTGGTTGCTGTGCCATTAATCACAATTTCTCCCCCTTTTTTGCAATTAACACAGAGAGATAGATTAAAGCATAATTCAAAAACTCCTGATAAAGTCAAGGGGCAAGACCATGCAGGACATTTAATTGGAGATAGATTTGGAGGTTCGCCCAATTTAGATAATTTAGTGTCACAGCACAAAGATGTAAACTTAAGTGCGTATAAAGTTTTGGAGAATAAATGGGCGGAAGCAATTAAATCAGGGAAAAATGTTAAAATCCAAATGCAAATTGAATATGCAGCAGGTACAAGACGCCCTACACGATTTGTTGGATATTATTGGATTGATGGTAAACCAACTAGAATTAATATTAATAATTTATGAAACAAGGATTTTTTATGATTTTTGAAGATTATTTTAGTGAATTACAAGCAGATATGGTTTCTATTTGTTTGGAATATGTTCAAGGTAAGGCTGATAAAATTTACATTTATGCAGCTTTTGAACCTCGTGTTAGTGGTGCTGGATGTTTTTTCTCTGTTAAAGGAAAACTTGTACAACGACATCTTGTTAATCAAGAAATTCCAGAAGTCAATCTTGACCATCAAATTCAAGTATTAGACATACTTATGGAAGATTTAGAAAAACTAAATTCTATTTGTCAGAAATCTAACCAACCTATGCCAACTGAAATTAAAATGATTTATGATATAAAAAAGAATAGCTTATCAGCAAATTATCAATATAATTTAATCTTGTCATCTGAATCTGAATTACTTGCTTTACCGCAAGATGTTGAAGATGCATGGTTTGAAGAAATTAAGAAGCAAATGGAAGATAATTAATTCACAGCAAGCGTAGCCTGTGCAATTAATGCGAACTGTTACATGGTAGGGTGAGCAACTCGTTGCCCGCGCAGTTCAGTCTCATGTGCTAAAACTATGTTTTAACGTGAAATATTTCATTTCAGGCTGAAACCATTTTTTGTTTTAACCAACACCAACCCTAACTTAAAATGTGCCCATCACTCCACCCTTAAACATCATCTCCCCTAAACTCTACCCCAATGAACAATGGAACGAAAGCGAAGCACTTTGTAATACGTGCTGCTTCAGGAAGATAATCCATTAACCGCTCAACATCCCGCCTCTTCCAAAACCGCGCGCGCGGCCAAATCCGCCGTATCTTTTTTCAACAGCAGGTGCAACGCCCTGAAATCCTGTTGCAGCGCGGCAACCTTATCGGGGTGTTCGTACCAGTCCGCCAACGCCGCCGCCAGTTTTTCCGGTACGGCATCATGTTGAAGCAGCTCCGGCACGGCCTCCTTACCCAACAGGATATTCGGCAAGCCGACATGCGACACTTTGATTTTGCGTTTCACATAAGCATAGGTCAACGGCGAAATCTTGTAGCTGATGACCATCGGACGCTTGCACAGCGCCACCTCCAAAGTTGCCGTACCGCTCGTTACCAGCACCGCATCCGCCGCCCTGCACACCGTTTCAGACTGTCTGTCGGTTACCGTCAACGGTAATCCGGCAAACTCCGGCCGCTGCAAAACTTCCGCCAAACGCCGCTTTGTCGCCTCCGTTGCGGCAGGCAGCAGGAAGCGTGCGGCGGGATAGCGTTCCAACAACAATAATGCCGTCTGAAAAAACACCGGCGCCATATAATCGATTTCGCTGACGCGGCTGCCGGGCAGCAGGGCGAATACGGGGATGCCGGCATCCACGCCCAAAGTTTGCCGCGCCGTTTCACGGTCGTCTTCCAAGGGCATAAGCTGCGCCATCGGATGACCGACAAACTCCGCACGTCCGCCCGCATCAAGATAAAGCTGCGGCTCCATCGGGAACAGGCACAGCACGCGGTTGACCTGATACACGATTTTGCCCACGCGTTCCCGCCGCCACGCCCAAACCGACGGACTGACATAATGCACGGTCGGAATGCCCGCCCGTTTCAGTTTTTCCGCCACACCCAGATTGAAATCGGGCGCATCGATGCCGACAAACACATCGGGCTGCAAAGCCAGCAAATCCCGTACCAGCCCCCTGCGTATCCGTAAAATTTCCGGCAGGCGTTTTACCACCTCGGCAAAACCGCGCACCGCCAGCCGCTCCTGATCATAAAGGCTCTCGAAACCTTCCGCCTTCATCAGTTCCCCGCCGATGCCGGTAAACCGCGCCTGCGGGCAACGCTTTCGGATGGCGCGTATCAGGTGCGCCCCCAACAGGTCGCCCGACGCTTCGCCGACACTGACGGCAATCAAAGGGCTTTTTTTATCAACCATATTCGTCTGTCCCCACATACTTTCACGTCCCGATGCCGTCTGAAGGCTTCAGACGGCATCGGGGTTCACATTTTCGTCCCGTTTTCCAACATCACCGCAAACTGCGCCAAGTCCGGCGGCAGCTCCGCCTTCAACACCAGCGGCTCACCCGTGAGCGGATGGTTCAAGTGCAGCTCGGACGCGTGCAAAAACATCCGCTTCAAACCCAACTTCTGCAAACGACGGTTCGCCTGATAATCGCCGTAGCGTTCGTCGCCCGCAATCGGACAGCCTTGAGATTGCAGATGCACGCGGATTTGGTGCGTACGACCCGTTTTCAGCGTTGCCCGCACCAAAGTCAGGTGCGACAGCCCGACACCGTGCAAAATGCCGTCTGAAAAACGGCTTAACACACGGAACACCGTATGCGCAGCCTGCCCGTCCTCGCTGACGCGTACCATCTTTTCGCCTTGTGCGCCGGTATATTTGAACAAGGGCAGTTTGACATGGAAATTGTCGTCCGGCAGTTTGCCCACCCCCAGCGCAAGGTAGATTTTTTTGGGGTGGTCGTTACGGATGGCTTCGTGAAGTTTGACGAGCGCGCTGCGTTTCTTCGCCACCATCAACAAGCCGCTCGTATCCTTGTCCAAACGGTGGACCAACTCCAAATACTTCGCCTCCGGACGGGCGCGGCGCAACTGTTCGATAACGCCGAAACTCACGCCGCTGCCGCCGTGTACCGCCACGCCGGAAGGCTTATTGACCACCAACAGCGCGTCGTCCTCATACACCACCTCAAACGCACGCGCCGGTACGGCGGCACGCCTTTCAGACGGCATTTCCTTCTCCGCCACGCGCACAGGCGGAATCCGCACCGTATCTCCCTCCGCAATACGGCTGTCGGGTTTGCAGCGTTTCTTGTTCAACCGCACCTCGCCGGCGCGGATAATGCGGTGGATATGGCTCTTGGGAACACCCTTGAGGATTTTTATCAGATAGTTATCAAGGCGTTGACCCGCCTCATGTTCGGCAACCCCTATCAAGCTGACCGAATCTTTGCTTATTTCGTGCGTTTTCATCTATAATCCGAACGTCCGTTTCAGCAAAAAGCGCGCCCGACGCGCCCTGAAACGGTTTACTGTTAAAATCGGATTTTATATTAAAAAAGCACTCCGCAAAGCATTTTCCCTGCGCCTGTTCCAAGCCGGCAGGCGCAGAACGTAGTCAAGTTTGAATTGATTTTGCCGTTTCGGAGCGGAAGTAAGACGGCAGCCGGGCCCGAGCCCCAAACGCAAACCGCCCGAAAACACAGGCATAACGATAACAAGAAGAAGCCGGCCTCCCATTTTTCCGACCATACCGCTCGGAACGCGGCAGACAGACCGCCGCATCGATCTTTATTGCCTTCTTTATCCGACCCTTCCGCACACGGTTCCTCGGAACGTGCATCCCTGCGGATTTTCAACTCAAAAACTGATTACCGGTTCCATCCGAGAACATCGGAAAACCCAGCATTCCGGAGTGCCGAACCGGGCATGTGCCGTCTGAACGCCGCCTGCCCACGAGGTGATCATGAAAAGAATGTTATTCAACGCAACGCAGGCCGAAGAGCTGCGCGTTGCCATCGTCGATGGCCAAAACCTTTTGGACTTGGACATCGAAACGCTGGGCAAAGAACAGCGCAAAGGCAATATCTACAAAGGCATCATTACCCGCATCGAGCCGTCGCTGGAAGCGTGTTTCGTGGATTACGGAACCGACCGCCACGGCTTCTTGCCGTTTAAAGAAGTCTCCCGCTCATACTTCCAAGACTACGAAGGCGGACGCGCGCGCATCCAAGACGTGCTCAAAGAAGGCATGGAAGTCATCGTCCAAGTCGAAAAAGACGAGCGCGGCAACAAAGGCGCGGCGCTGACCACCTTCATCAGCCTCGCCGGACGCTATCTGGTATTGATGCCGAACAACCCGCGCGGCGGCGGCGTATCCCGCCGTATCGAAGGTGAAGAGCGTCAAGAGTTGAAAGCCGCTATGGCGGAACTCGACATTCCGAACGGCATGAGCATCATCGCCCGTACCGCCGGCATCGGCCGCAGTGCGGAAGAGTTGGAATGGGACTTGAACTACCTCAAACAACTCTGGCAGGCCATCGAGGAAGCAGGAAAAGCACATCATGACCCCTACCTGCTCTTTATGGAAAGCTCACTGCTGATCCGAGCCATCCGCGACTATTTCCGCCCCGACATCGGCGAGATTTTGGTGGACAATCAAGAAGTTTACGACCAAGTTGCCGAGTTCATGAGCTACGTCATGCCGGGCAATATAGGCCGTCTGAAACTCTACGAAGACCACACGCCGCTGTTTTCCCGCTTCCAAATCGAACATCAAATCGAAAGTGCGTTTTCGCGCAGCGTCAGCCTGCCTTCCGGCGGCGCGATCGTCATCGACCATACCGAAGCCCTCGTTTCCATCGACGTTAACTCTGCACGTGCCACACGCGGCTCTGACATTGAAGACACCGCGTTCAAAACCAATATGGAAGCCGCCGAAGAAGTCGCGCGCCAAATGCGCCTGCGCGACTTGGGCGGTTTGGTCGTTATCGACTTCATCGACATGGAAAATCCGAAACACCAGCGCGATGTTGAGAACGTCCTGCGCGACGCGCTCAAAAAAGACCGCGCACGCGTGCAAATGGGCAAACTGTCCCGCTTCGGCCTTTTGGAATTGAGCCGCCAACGTTTGAAACCGGCTTTGGGCGAAAGCAGCCATGTTGCGTGTCCGCGCTGTGCCGGCACCGGCGTCATCCGCGGCATCGAATCCACCGCCCTGCACGTTTTGCGCATCATTCAAGAAGAAGCAATGAAAGACAACACCGGCGAAGTACGCGCGCAAGTGCCTGTCGATGTTGCCACCTTCCTGTTGAACGAAAAACGCGCCGAACTGTTTGCAATGGAAGAGCGCTTGGATGTGAACGTCGTCCTGATTCCAAACATCCACTTGGAAAATCCGCACTACGAAATCAACCGCATCCGTATCGATGACGTAGAAGAAGACGGCGAGCCGAGCTACAAACGCGTTGCCGAGCCGGAAGAAGACGAATCCGCCAAACCTTTCGGCAGCGAAAAAGCCAAAGCCGCCCGTCCCGAACCCGCCGTCAAAGGCGTGCGCCATACACAGCCCGCACCGATGGTTGCCGAGAAAAAACAAAATTCCTGGTGGGACAGCTTCAAAGCATGGCTGAAACACATTTTCGGCAGCAGCACAACCGAAGCCCAGCCCGTTGCAGAAACCTCCGGAAAACGCACCGCCGCAAACCGTAACAACAGCCGCCGTCAAACACCGCGCCGCAGTAAACGCGAAGGCAGCAAGGTAGAAGTCCGCGAAGTTGCCGGCAAAGACGACGAACAGCCGGCCCGTAACGCAAAAGCCGAGACGCACAACAACGACGGCAGACGCCGCAACGGCCGCAACAACCGTGCTGCCGAACGTGCCAATGAAGCGGAAATCCAAGAACGCATCAATCAGGCTCCTGCCCCCGTTGCGGATACCATGCCGTCTGAAACCGAAGTCCCGTCCGGCAAACGCCGCCGCAACGGCAACCGCAACGAACGCAACCAAATTGCCGCCGAAACTGCAGCTGCTGTCGAAACGGGCATACAGACAGAGCAAAACGTACCCTCCGAACCGGTCGCGGCAGAAGGCAAAGGCAGCAGGCAGCAGTCCGATCGCAGCCGTCAAGAACGCGGCAAACGCGAAGGCAAAGAACGCCGCGAACGCAACAATCAGCGCGACCGCCGGCAAAACGGTAAGAAACGCAACATCCCCTCTGCCTCTAAAATCGAACAATACCTGAATATCCGCGATACCGCCGACAAAGTCCGTTCCGCTGTCGCCCATGTTTTCGGGGAAAACGATGCAAATGCTCCGATTACCGTCAGCATTGCCGAACCGGTTGCAGAAAGGGACGTTCCGACAGCATCTCCCGCCGTTTCAAACAACGACGCACTGGTTTATGATGCGGCAGAAAAAATCCGTCAGGCCGTTGCAGCCATCCTTCCCGAAGGCGTAGCACCGAAAGCCGAAGCACAGGAAATGCCGTCTGAAAACGCCACTGCCGCCGCAAGTCAGGTGCAAGAACCCGGACAAAGCTACGGGCTCATCCTGGTTGAAACCGATACCGCCGCATTAAAGGCATGGGCGGCTCAACCCGAAGTTCAAACCGAACGCGGCATGCGTCGTTCCGAACAGCCCAAGCCGCTTGAACCGGTAACCGTTCCCGCTGAAAACATGATTCTGATTGAAACCAGAAAAGACTGATACGGTAACGGTAAAAAAGACGGCAAAAGGGGTTCTGTTTTGCAGAACCCCTTTTGCCGTCTTTAAAACCATATTTGCACCGCATCATCCGAACCGCCGGACTGTACTGAAAAGGCGGCTTACAAAGAAAAAGCAAAACCGCAGATGTGCCTCAACCCATCATGAGATTTTGATAAAAAAGCCGTCCGAACCAATTTCAGACGGCTTTTTTATGATTGCGTTCAAACCTTCCGCCCCGCCATTTCGACAGCAGTCTCCACGGCAGTTATCAGGCTGCCTGAATCCGCCCTGCCGGTTGCCGCCAAGTCAAGCGCCGTACCGTGATCGACGGAGGTGCGGATAAAGGGGAGGCCCAGCGTAATGTTCGTACCCTGTCCGAAACTGTGATATTTCAACACGGGCAGCCCTTGGTCGTGGTACATGGCCAGTACGGCATCCGCACCCTCCAGCATAAACGGTTGAAACAGCGTATCTGCCGGGAAAGGGCCGGCTGCATTGATGCCTTCGAGGCGTAGTTTTTCCAGCGTCGGAATGATGATTTCAATTTCTTCATGTCCGAGGTGTCCGCCTTCGCCGGCGTGGGGATTGAGTCCGGCGACAAGGATTTTGGGATTTTTGATGCCGAATTTGTGTTTTAAATCGTGATGCAGGATGCGGACAACCGACTCTATCAACGGCCGCGTAATGGCAGCGGCAACATCTTTCAACGGCAGATGGGTCGTTACGAGGGCGACACGCAGACCTTTGCCGGCAAGCATCATCACAACCTGCTCCGTACCGCTTTTTTCCGCCAGATACTCGGTATGTCCGCTGAAAAATCCCGTACAGGCATGTGCATCGTTGATGATGCCTTTGTGTAAAGGTGCAGTGACGATGCCGTCGAAGATGCCGTCTGAAATGCCTGTGAGCGCAGTGTCTAAAAGTTGCAGCACATAAGCGGCATTGGCGGGATTGAGCCTCCCGGCCTCGACCGGTTCTGCAGTCGGAATATGCAGCACTTCGAGTATGCCGTCTTCCGATATACCGCCTGATTCCGGATCAAAGTCGCGCAGGACGACATCTTTCCCCAGAGCCCCGGCACGTGCGCCCAACAGGTTTTTATCGCCCAAAACCACGCAGCGGCAAGGCAGGCGTGCAAACGCCAAATCCAGACAGATATCGGGCCCGATACCGGCAGGCTCGCCCGAGGTTACGGCAAAAACAGGCAGTTTCATCTTACTCCCTCCAAACAAAATAGGATTCTAACGCCTTGACGGACGGCGATGTAAATTTTTCTGAATTTGTTGACAATCTGCTAGAATAGCATTTACAAAATTTAAAACCTGTTAACCTGTCTGTGGAATACGGATACGCTTCGGATGCACCGCCGCACCCGGACAACTTCAACTTTAGAGGAACATACGATGAACGGAAACTTCACCGAATGGCTGCACGGCTGGGTCGGCACCATCAACGACCCGATGTGGTCATACTTGGTTTATATGCTTTTGGGTACGGGTATTTTCTTTACCATTGCCACAGGTTTCGTGCAATTCCGCCTGCTCGGGCGCAGTATCAAAGAAATGATCGGCGGCCGCAAACAAGGTGATGATCCGCACGGCATCACCCCATTTCAAGCATTTGTAACCGGCCTTGCCAGCCGCGTAGGTGTGGGCAACATCGCCGGTGTGGCAATTGCCATCAAACTCGGCGGGCCGGGTGCGGTGTTCTGGATGTGGGTAACCGCCTTAATCGGCATGAGTTCGGCGTTTGTCGAATCTTCGCTGGCCCAACTCTTTAAAGTCCGGGACTACGACAACCACCACTTCCGCGGCGGCCCTGCCTACTACATCACGCAAGGCCTGGGACAAAAATGGCTGGGCGTTTTGTTCGCCTTGAGCCTGATTTTCTGTTTCGGCTTTGTATTTGAAGCCGTACAGACCAATACCATCGCCGATACCACCAAAGCGGCATGGGGCTGGGACCAACACTATGTCGGCGTCGCTCTGGTCATTCTGACCGCCCCGATTATCTTCGGCGGTATCCGCCGCGTATCCAAAGCCGCGGAAATCATCGTTCCGCTGATGGCGGTTTTATACCTCGTCATAGCACTCTTCATCATTGCTACCAATATTTCCCTGATTCCTGACGTGTTCGGTCAGATTTTCTCCAACGCGTTCAACTTCGATTCGGCTGCAGGCGGTTTCCTCGGCGGCCTGATTTCAACCACCATGATGCAGGGTATCAAACGCGGCCTGTATTCCAATGAGGCGGGTATGGGTTCCGCACCGAATGCCGCCGCCGCTGCCGAAGTGAAACATCCCGTCTCCCAGGGCATGATTCAAATGTTGGGCGTTTTCGTCGATACCATCATCGTCTGCTCATGCACCGCCTTTATCGTCTTGACCTATCAACAGCCTTACGGCGACCTGAGCGGTGCGGCGCTGACCCAGGCGGCAATCGTCAGCCAAGTGGGGCAATGGGGCGCAGGCTTCCTTGCCGTCATCCTGTTTATGTTTGCCTTTTCAACCGTTATCGGCAACTATGCCTATGCCGAGTCCAACGTCCAATTCATCAAGAGCCATTGGCTGGTTACCGCCGTTTTCCGTATGCTGGTTTTGGCATGGGTCTACTTCGGCGCGGTTGCCAACGTACCCTTGGTATGGGATATGGCAGACATGGCAATGGGCATCATGGCATGGATTAACCTCATCGCCATCCTGTTGCTCTCGCCCTTGGCATTCATGCTGCTGCGCGATTACACAGCCAAACTGAAAATGGGCAAAGACCCCGAATTCAAACTTTCCGAACATCCGGGTCTGAAACGCCGCATCAAATCCGACGTTTGGTAAATCCTGAACATACACGGGCCGCTTCTGCACGAAGCGGCTTTTCTCTTCCCGCGCGCACTGTAAAAACAAAGCGAAAAAGCGTACAATCCCAAACCTTTACTTTTGAATCCATTTCGTTTTTCAGACGGCATATTGAATATAGTGGTTTAACAAAAATCAGGACAAGGCGAGGCAACGCTGTACTGTTTTTTGTTAAACCACTATAAATGCCGTCTGAAACACCGTCAGGCAATACACACATGACCCACATGATTTACCCCAAAACCTACGACGTTATCGTCGTCGGCGGCGGCCACGCAGGCACGGAAGCCGCGCTTGCCGCCGCACGCATGGGCGCGCAGACGCTTTTGCTCACACACAACATCGAAACACTCGGACAAATGTCGTGCAACCCCTCCATCGGCGGCATCGGCAAAGGACATCTCGTGCGCGAACTCGATGCGCTCGGCGGCGCGATGGCATTGGCCACCGACAAATCAGGCATCCAGTTCCGCCGCTTGAACGCCAGCAAAGGCGCGGCAGTGCGAGCCACGCGCGCGCAGGCAGACCGTATCCTATATAAAGCCGCCATCCGTGAGATGTTGGAAAACCAAGAAAACCTCGACCTTTTCCAACAAGCCGTCGAAGACGTCACGCTCGACGGCGAACGCATCAGCGGCGTGGTTACCGCGATGGGCGTGGAGTTTAAAGCACGCTCCGTCGTATTGACCGCCGGCACGTTTTTGTCCGGCAAAATCCATATCGGTTTGGAAAACTACGAAGGCGGCCGCGCCGGCGATCCCGCCGCCAAATCCTTGGGCGGCCGTTTGCGTGAATTGAACCTGCCTCAAGGCCGTCTGAAAACCGGCACGCCGCCGCGTATTGACGGACGCACGATTGACTTCTCCCAACTGACCGAACAGCCCGGTGACACGCCCGTTCCCGTAATGTCCGTACGCGGCAGCGCCGAAATGCACCCGCGCCAAGTGTCCTGCTGGATTACGCACACCAACCTGCAAACCCACGACATTATCCGCTCGGGCTTCGACCGCAGCCCCATGTTTACTGGCAAAATCGAAGGTGTGGGTCCGCGTTATTGTCCGTCTATCGAAGACAAAATCAACCGCTTCGCCGACAAAGACAGCCATCAGATTTTCCTCGAACCCGAAGGTCTGACCACGCATGAATACTATCCAAACGGTATCTCCACCAGCCTGCCGTTCGACATTCAAATCGCCCTCGTACGCAGCATGAAAGGCCTTGAAAACGCCCATATCTTGCGCCCTGGCTACGCCATCGAATACGACTACTTCGACCCGCGCAACCTCAAAGCCAGCCTCGAAACCAAGACCATCCAAGGCCTCTTCTTCGCCGGACAAATCAACGGCACCACCGGCTACGAAGAAGCTGCCGCGCAAGGCCTGCTCGCAGGTGCGAACGCCGTGCAATACGTCCGCGAACAAGACCCGCTCCTACTGCGCCGCGAACAAGCCTACCTCGGCGTATTGGTGGACGACCTCATTACCAAAGGCGTGAACGAGCCTTACAGAATGTTCACCAGCCGCGCCGAATACCGCCTGCAACTCAGGGAAGACAACGCTGACATGCGCCTGACCGAAGACGGCTACAAAATCGGCTTGGTGGGTGAAGAGCAATGGCGCATGTTTAACGAAAAACGCGAAGCCATCGAACGCGAAATCCAACGTTTGAAAACAACATGGTACACGCCGCAAAAACTCGCCGAAGACGAACAAATCCGCGTGTTCGGACAAAAACTCAGCCGCGAAGCCAACTTGCACGACCTCCTGCGCCGCCCGAACCTCGACTACGCCGCACTGATGACGCTCGAAGGCGCGATGCCGTCTGAAAACCTCTCCGCCGAAGTTATCGAACAAGTCGAAATCCAAGTCAAATACCAAGGCTATATCGACCGCCAAAACGAAGAAATCGACAGCCGCCGCGACATCGAAACCTTAAAACTGCCCAAGGATATTGATTACAGCAAAGTAAAAGGCTTATCCGCCGAAGTGCAGCAAAAGCTCAACCAGCACAAACCCGAAACCGTGGGGCAGGCAAGCCGCATTTCCGGCGTAACGCCTGCCGCCGTCGCATTGCTGATGGTGCATTTGAAGCGCGGGTTTAAAGACGCGAGATAAACACATCGGTACGATGCCGTCTGAAACCCTTTTCAGACGGCATCGTACCATCCCGACAGGAAACATCATGCACATACTGACCGCCGGCGTGGACGAGGCAGGACGCGGACCTTTAGTCGGCAGCGTATTTGCCGCCGCCGTCATCCTTCCCGAAACATTCGACCTGCCCGGACTAACCGACTCCAAAAAACTCAGCGAGAAAAAACGCGACACGCTTGCCGAAATGATTAAAGATCAGGCGGCCGCGTGGCACGTCGCCGCCGCCACGCCCGAAGAAATCGCCAGCCTCAACATCCTGCACGCCACGATGCTCGCGATGAAACGCGCCGTTGACGGTTTGGCTGTGCGTCCCGAAAAAATATTCATCGACGGCAACCGCATTCCAGAACATTTAGGCATCCCTGCCGAAGCAGTCGTCAAAGGCGACAGCAAAATCATCGAAATATCCGCCGCATCCGTTTTGGCAAAGACCGCACGCGATGCAGAAATGTATGCACTGGCGCAACGCCATCCCCAATACGGTTTCGACAAACACAAAGGTTACGGCACGAAGCAGCATTTAGAAGCCCTCGAAAAATACGGCGTGCTGCCCGAACACCGCCGAGACTTCGCCCCTGTCAGAAACCTGCTCGCGCAACAGACGCTGTTTTAAACCGGCACAAAAATGCCGTCTGAAGCCTTCAGACGGCATTTTTTATATTAATGCACCCCGCTAAAAAACATCAAGGCACTGGTATTCGGGTACGGACAAAAATAACGGCACGGATATCCTGATTTGGATTTACCTATTTTTCCGACACCCTCGCCATCAGCTCGTCCGCCAAGGCAAGATACGCCTTGGTACCCTTTGCCTGCGCATCATAAGCCATAACCGGCATACCGTGGCTCGGCGCTTCCGCAAGGCGGATATTGCGCGGGATGACGGTTTCAAAAAGCAAATCCCCGAAATGGCTGCGCAACTGTTCGCTGACTTCGGCAACCAGCCTGCTGCGGCTGTCGTACATCGTACGCACGATGCCCGTGATGTCCAAATCGGGATTGACCGCCTGACGGATTTTGCGCACGGTCGCAATCAAATCGGAAATCCCCTCAAGCGCGTAATATTCGCACAACATCGGCACAATCACGCCGCCTGCCGCCACCAGCCCGTTAAGCGTCAACAGCGTCAGCGAAGGCGGACAGTCTATCAGGATAAAGTCGTAATCTTCCGCCACTGCCTTGAGCGCGTTTTTCAAACGCACTTCCCGGGCAATTTCCTGTACCAACTCGATTTCCGCACCGGCAAGCGCGCGGTTCGCACCCAACACAGCGTATCCGCCCTCTTTGCTGCGTACCGTCGCCGACTGCACGTCCGCATCGCCCAGTACGACCTGATAAACACCGGACTCCAAACTTGCCTTGTCGATACCGCTGCCCGTCGTCGCATTACCCTGCGGATCCAAATCGACCACCAACACACGTTTGCCGCGCGATGCCAGCGAAGCCGCCAAATTGACCGTCGTCGTCGTTTTACCCACACCGCCCTTCTGATTGGCGATGGCAAGGATGTTCGCACTCATGTACCGACCCATATCCCGTCTAAATAAATTGAAAAAAGAAAAACTATGCGGAATTTTACCGTTATCCGCACCAAAAAGGTATTCATGCCGACCGACGTGCGGTTAGCGTTTACGAATGATGGCGATATGGCGTTCCGCGTCCAAATCCGGCACATCGGCCTTCACCACTTTTTCTACAAAAACACCGGCGGGCAGGCGGCCGATTTCTTCCTGCGGATATACGCCCTTCATCGCCGCCCAGTATCCGCCGTCTTTCAACAGATGCCCCGTCCAAGACACAAAATCCGCCAGTTCTGCAAACGCACGGCTGGTAATCACGTCGGCACGTACGTCCGAAACCGCCTCCACGCGTCCGGATACCACGCGCACATTGTCCAATCCCAACTCGATAACCGCCTGCTGTAAAAAAGCCGTTTTCTTCGTATTCGCATCCAAAAGGGTTATCTGCACATCCGGACGGCATACCGCCGCCGGAATGCCGGGCTGGCCGCCGCCCGAACCGACATCCAGCATCGTTTGCACACCCTCGATATGGGGCAGCAGCGTCAAGCTGTCCAAAAGATGATGGACAATCATTTTTTCCTCGTCGCGCAGTGCGGTCAGATTGTAGGTTTTGTTCCACTTTTTCAACAAATCCACATAGGCCAAAAGCCTGTCCTGTGCCGCTGCGGAAATATCCAAACCCAATGCGGCGATGCCCGATTGCAGGCGTTCTTTGCGTTCCATATCCCTATCCTGTCCATGTTCAGGCGTAATGTTAACGGAAAAACATGCCGTCTGAAACCGCGTATCGGCGTTTCAGACGGCATTTCCCGTTCCAACCTATTTTTTCCTGTGAAACACCACCGGCTGCACCGGCGCACGCGTCAAGCGTTTGGGCAGCGTCAGCATCGCCACCAGCCACACGGCAAACGCATATTCCAACACCGCCTCCCCTCGCAGCCCGCCCAAGGCGGCACTGCCCAACAACAGCTCGAAAATCCAAGCCACCGCTGCTGCCGCGCAAGCCGCCACGCCCGACAGAAACAGCGCGTAACGGGAATGCCGCCGCATCATCTTCTTATACGCCAGCTTCGTCAGGCCCGCCGACACGACCAGGTTCAAAAACGCAAACACGCCATACACAAACCACACCACGCCGTCCCAACCGCCACGCCAGCCAAATCTGCCGTCCGACACCGACACCAGCAGCCCCGTCCGTCCGAACACAAATGCCAAGGCATCATGCACCGACAGTGCGAACGGCAGCGTCAAAAACACCAACCCCGCAAACAAAGCCGCATAGGGATATTTCTCGTTCACATACATCACCGACCCTCCTCACGAAGCAAACCGCATTATACCGTGCAAAACCCAGGCAGCCGCCCGAAAAGTTGCAGAAACAACAGTTCATATATATCATAACGAAAAAAGCCGGTGTAGCTCAGTCGGTAGAGCAGCGCATTCGTAACGCGAAGGTCGGGGGTTCGATTCCCTTCTCCGGCACCAATACCAAGCACAGACCCTCCCTTCCCCGGGAAGCCTGTGCTTTTTCACATTTCCGCTTCAGACGGCAACCGATATGAACACCTCGCAACGCAACCGCCTTTCCAGCCGCTGGCTCAACTCCTACGAACGCTACCGCTACCGCCGCCTCATCCACTCTGTCCGGCTCGGCGGAGCCGTCCTGTTCGCCACCGCCTCCGCCCGGCTGTTCCACCTCCAACACGGCGAATGGATAGGCATGACCGTCTTCGTCGTCCTCGGCATGCTCCAGTTCCAAGGCGCGATTTACTCCAAGGCGGTGGAACGCATGCTCGGCACAGTTATCGGCCTGGGTGCGGGTTTGAGCGTCTTATGGCTTAACCAGCATTATTTCCACGACAACCTCCTCTTCTACCTTACCATCGGTACGGCAAGCGCACTGGCCGGTTGGGCGGCGGTCGGCAAAAACGGTTACGTCCCCATGCTGGCCGGACTGACCATGTGCATGCTCATCGGCGACAACGGCAACGAATGGCTCGACAGCGGACTCATGCGCGCCATGAACGTCCTCATCGGCGCGGTCATCGCCATCGCCGCCGCCAAACTCCTGCCGCTGAAATCCACACTGATGTGGCGTTTCATGCTTGCCGACAACCTGACCGACTGCAGCAAAATGATTGCCGAAATCAGCAACGGCAGGCGCATGACCCGCGAACGCCTCGAGGAGAACATGGCGAAAATGCGCCAAATCAACGCACGCATGGTCAAAAGCCGCAGCCACCTCGCCGCCACATCGGGCGAAAGCCGCATCAGCCCCGCCATGATGGAAGCCATGCAGCACGCCCACCGTAAAATCGTCAACACCACCGAGCTGCTCCTGACCACCGCCGCCAAGTTGCAATCTCCCAAACTCAACGGTAGCGAAATCCGGCTGCTCGACCGCCACTTCACACTGCTCCAAACCGACCTGCAACAAACCGTCGCCCTTATCAACGGCAGACACGCCCGCCGCATCCGCATCGACACCGACATCAACCCCGAACTGGAAGCCCTCGCCGAACACCTCCACTACCAATGGCAGGGCTTCCTCTGGCTCAGCACCAATATGCGTCAGGAAATTTCCGCCCTCGTCATCCTGCTGCAACGCACCCGCCGCAAATGGCTAGATGCCCACGAACGCCAACACCTGCGCCAAAGCCTGCTTGAAACACGGGAACACGGTTGACGGTCAAACACGATGCCGTCTGAAACGCCTGCCGCTTCAGACGGCATCCCCAATCCGCCTACCTTGTCGTCATGCCCGAATAACGGTACTATTCGCAGTTAACAGTTTTCATGCCGTCTGAAAGGTTTGAAGCGCGTTTCAGACGGCTACCCGCTTACCTTATCTTACCGAAAGAACAATATGATCAACGATATTCAAAAAACAGCCGAAGGCAAGATGCAGCGTTCGGTCGAAGTACTGAAAGAAAATCTGGCGAAAGTGCGTACCGGCCGCGCGCATACCGGCCTGCTCGACCAAGTGGAAGTCGAATACTGGGGCAGCATGGTCCCCGTCAGCCAGGTTGCCAACGTAACGCTTCTGGACGCGCGCACCATCGGCGTGAAACCGTTTGAGGGCAATATGGCGGCCAAAGTCGAGAAAGCCATCCGCGATTCAAACTTGGGGCTGAACCCTGCATCCGTCGGCGACCTGATCCGCGTGCCGATGCCCATGCTGACCGAGGAACGCCGCAAAGATCTGATTAAAGTCGTACGCGGCGAAGCGGAAGAAGGCCGCGTCTCTATCCGCAACGTGCGCCGCGATGCCAACGACCACATCAAAAAACTCCTCAAAGACAAAGAAATTTCCGAAGACGAGGCACGTCGCGGCGAAGAAGCGGTTCAAAAACTGACCGACAAATACATTACCGAAGCCGACAAACTCCTGACTGCCAAAGAAGAAGATTTGATGGCAATTTAACCTGCACGGTTCGGCGTTCAGACGGCATTTGAACGCCGAACCGCGAAAGGCAGACATGAAAAGCAGCACGCAGGCCGTTTTAGAACACACCGCCATTCCCAAGCATATCGCCGTGATTATGGACGGCAACGGCCGTTGGGCGAAAAAACGTTTCCTCCCGCGCATAATGGGACACAAACGCGGTTTGGACGCATTGGAAAATATGGTGAAGCATTGCGCCAAACTAGGTGTGCAATATCTGACCGTGTTTGCCTTTTCAACCGAAAACTGGCGCCGCCCCGAAGACGAAGTTTCGTTCCTGATGGGGCTGTTTTTACAGGCTTTGCAAAAACAGGTACGCCGTCTGCACGAAAACAATATGCGCCTGAAAATACTGGGCAGCCGCGAACGCTTTAATCGGCAGATTTTGCAAGGCATCGAAGAGGCGGAAGCCTTGACGGCAAACAATACCGGCCTGACCCTGAGCATTGCCGCCGATTACGGCGGACGTTGGGATATTTTGCAGGCGGCAAACAAACTGATTGCCGAAGGCGTATCCGAGATTACGGAAGACACGCTGGCCAAACACTTGATGCTGGGCGATGCTCCGGAACCGGATTTGTTTATCCGCACGGGCGGAGAAACGCGCATCAGCAATTTCCTGCTCTGGCAGATGGCGTATGCAGAACTGTATTTCACCGACATCCTATGGCCCGATTTCGACGAAACCGCCTTGGATGCCGCCGTCGCTTCGTTCCAAAAACGCGAACGGCGGTTCGGACGCACCTCCGAGCAACTGCCTATCGAACAGCAAAGGAACTGAATATGCTGAAACAACGGGTAATAACCGCTATGTGGCTGCTGCCGCTGATGCTGGGCATGCTGTTTTACGCGCCGCAATGGTTGTGGGCTGCATTTTGCGGACTGATTGCCATGATTGCCTTGTGGGAATATGCCCGTATGGGCGGCTTGTGCAAAATCAAAACCAACCATTACCTCGCCGCAACCTTGGTTTTCGGTGTGGTTGCCTATGCAGGCGGCTGGATGCTGCCTAATTTGGTTTGGTATGTTGTTTTGACATTTTGGCTCGCCATCATGCCTTTATGGTTGAGATTCAAATGGAGGCTCAACGGCGGTTGGCAGGTTTATGCCGTCGGCTGGCTTCTGGTCATGCCGTTTTGGTTCGCGCTCGTATCCTTGCGCCCGCATCCCGATGATGCCCTGTCGCTGCTCGCCGTCATGGGTCTGGTCTGGGTTGCCGACATTTGCGCGTATTTCAGCGGCAAGGCGTTCGGCAAACACAAAATCGCACCGGCAATCAGCCCCGGCAAGAGCTGGGAAGGCGCAATCGGCGGCGTGGTTTGCGTGGCAGTGTACATGACTGCTGTACGAAGTGCCGGCTGGCTGGCATTCGATACAGGCTGGTTCGATACCGTGTTAATCGGTTTGGTGCTGACCGTTGTCAGCATATGCGGTGACCTTTTAGAAAGCTGGCTCAAACGTGCGGCGGGCATCAAAGACAGCAGCAACCTGCTGCCCGGACACGGCGGCGTGTTCGACCGCACCGACAGCCTGATTGCCGTTATCAGCGTCTATGCGGCGATGATGTCGGTTTTAAATTGATTCTATGCCGTCTGAAAACGCTTCAGACGGCATCCGGTATAAAGTTATCCTCATTATGACACCACAAGTCCTGACCATATTAGGCAGTACCGGCAGCATAGGCGAAAGCACGCTGGACGTTGTCTCCCGCCACCCCGAAAAATTCCGCGTGTTCGCGTTGGCGGGGCATAAGCAGGTTGAGAAACTGGCGGCTCAATGTCAAACGTTCCGCCCCGAATATGCCGTCGTTGCCAATGCGGAACACGCCGCCCGGCTCGAAGCCCTGTTAAAACGCGACGGCACGGCGACGCAGGTTTTACACGGCGCGCAGGCATTGGTTGACGTTGCGTCTGCCGACGAAGTCAGCGGTGTCATGTGCGCCATCGTCGGGGCGGCAGGGCTGCCTTCCGCGCTTGCAGCGGCGCAAAAAGGCAAAACCATTTATCTGGCGAACAAAGAGACGTTGGTGGTTTCCGGCGCGTTGTTTATGGAAACCGCCCGTGCAAACGGCGCGGCAGTGTTGCCCGTCGACAGCGAACACAACGCCATTTTCCAAGTTTTGCCGCGCGATTACACAGGCCGTCTAAACGAACACGGCATCCGTTCGATTATCCTGACCGCTTCCGGCGGCCCGTTTTTAACGACCGATTTAGGCACGTTCGACAGCATTACGCCCACACAAGCGGTCAAACACCCCAATTGGAGCATGGGGCGCAAAATCTCCGTCGATTCCGCCACCATGATGAACAAAGGTTTGGAGCTAATTGAAGCGCATTGGCTGTTCAACTGTCCGCCTGACAAGCTCGAAGTCGTCATCCATCCGCAATCCGTGATACACAGCATGGTGCGCTACCGCGACGGCTCCGTGTTGGCGCAACTGGGCAATCCCGATATGCGTACGCCCATCGCGTATTGTTTGGGCTTGCCCGAGCGCATCGATTCGGGTGTCGGCGACCTTGATTTCGACGCATTGTCCGCACTGACCTTCCAAAAGCC
This sequence comes from Neisseria sp. RH3002v2f, assembly GCF_014596375.1. Lineage (NCBI taxonomy): Bacteria > Pseudomonadati > Pseudomonadota > Betaproteobacteria > Neisseriales > Neisseriaceae > Neisseria > Neisseria sp. RH3002v2f. The sequence goes on along the minus strand of NZ_MAYZ01000024.1, from coordinate 87,240 downwards.
CGACTTTGACCGCTTCCCCTGCCTGAAGCTCGCCTATGAAGCCATGAACGCAGGCGGAGCCGCGCCCTGCGTATTGAACGCCGCCAACGAAGCCGCCGTTGCCGCCTTTTTGGACGGACAGATTAAGTTTACCGACATTGCCAAAACCGTCGCCCATTGTCTTTCACAAGACTTTTCAGACGGCCTCGGCAATATCGAAAACCTGCTGGCGCAAGACGCCGTTACCCGCAGGCAGGCGCAGGAATTTATCGCCGCATTGGGATAAACCGTGCCGCAACGGTAAAAAATGACAGGTCGTCTGAAAACCCGCCCATCCGTCATGTGTGGCGGACAAAACGGCAGACTGGCTTTATAATCGGCAAAATAACGCCAATGATATTTTCCATACATTGCGAATGCTTTTCAGACAACCCTTGCCCTCATATGCCGTCTGAAACATCGGCAACGTCAACCCATACCCAACCAGAGAGATTCTTTTGCAAACCCTTCTAGCTTTTATTTTCGCCATCCTGATTTTGGTCAGCCTGCACGAATTCGGACACTACATCGTCGCCAGATTGTGCGGCGTAAAAGTGCTGCGTTTTTCCGTCGGCTTCGGCAAACCGTTTTTCAGCAAAAAGCGCGGCGATACCGAATGGTGTTTGGCGCCCATCCCCTTGGGCGGCTATGTCAAAATGGTCGATACGCGCGAGGGCGAAGTGGCGCAGGCTGACCTGCCTTACGCCTTCGACAAACAGCATCCCGCCAAACGCATCGCCATCGTCGCCGCAGGTCCGCTGACCAATCTCGCGCTGGCGGTTTTACTTTACGGCTTGAGTTTTTCCTTCGGCGTAACCGAAATCCGCCCCTATGTCGGCACAGTCGAACCGGACACCATTGCCGCCCGTGCCGGCTTCCAAAGCGGCGACAGGATACAATCCGTTAACAGCACACCCGTTGAAGATTGGGGCAGCGCGCAAACCGAAATCGCCCTCAACCTTGAGGCAGGCAAAGTCGCCGTCGCCGTTCAGACGGCATCAGGTACGCAAACCGTCCGCACCATCGACGCCGCAGGCACGGAAGAAGCAGGTAAAATTGCGAAAAACCAAGGCTACATCGGTCTGATGCCATTTAAAATCAGTACCGTTATCGGCGGAGTAGAAAAAGGCAGCCCCGCCGACAAAGCAGGCTTGAAAACAGGCGACAAGCTGACTGCCGCCGACGGCAAACCCATTACCTCATGGCAAGAATGGGCAAACCTTACCCGCCAAAGCCCAGGCAGGAAAATTGCCTTAACCTACGAACGCGACGGGCAGGCTCGTACCGCCGACATCCGCCCCGATACTGTCGAACGATCCGACAAAACCCTGATCGGCCGAGTCGGGTTGTTCCCCCAGTCCGACAAAGCATGGGATAGGCAAATCCGCCGCGACTACCGTCCGTCTGTTGTCCGCGCATTCGGTATGGGTTGGGAAAAAACCGTTTCCTACTCGTGGACAACCGTCAAGTTTTTCGGCAAACTCATCAGCGGCAATGCTTCCGCCAGCCATATTTCCGGGCCGCTGACCATTGCCGATATTGCCGGACAGTCCGCCGAACTCGGCTTGCAAAGTTATTTGGAATTTTTGGCACTGGTCAGCATCAGCCTCGGCGTGCTGAACCTGTTACCGGTTCCCGTTTTGGACGGCGGCCACCTCGTGTTTTATACTGCCGAATGGATACGCGGCAAACCTTTGGGCGAACGCATCCAAAACATCGGTTTGCGCTTCGGGCTTGCCCTCATGATGCTGATGATGGCAATCGCTTTTTTCAACGACATTACCCGCCTGCTTGGCTGAATTTCACGTTTCGTTATGCCGTCTGAAAGCATAACGCACCACAAGGAACTTATGATGAAACTGAAACAGATTGCTTCCGCACTGATGGTCTTGGGCATATCGCCTTTGGCATTTGCCGACTTTACCATCCAAGACATCCGTATCGAAGGCTTGCAGCGTACCGAACCGAGTACCGTATTCAACTACCTGCCCGTAAAAATCGGCGATGCCTACAACGACGGCCGCGGCGGGGAAATCATCAAAAGCCTGTACGCGACCGGGTTCTTCGACGACGTACGCGTTGAATCCGCAGACGGACAGCTCCTGCTGACCGTCATCGAACGCCCTACCATCGGATCGCTCAATATCAGCGGTGCGAAAATCCTGCAAAACGACGTCATCAAAAAAAATCTCGAGTCGTTCGGACTGGCGCAGTCGCAATACTTCAACCAGGCGACACTCAACCAGGCAGTCGCCGGATTGAAAGAAGAATATCTCGGACGCGGCAAACTCAACATTCAAATTACCCCCAAAGTTACCAAACTCTCCCGCAACCGCGTCTCCATAGACATCACGATTGACGAGGGGCAATCCGCCAAAATCACCGACATCGAATTTGAAGGCAACCAAGTCTATTCCGACCGCAAACTGATGCGGCAAATGTCCCTGACCGAAGCCGGCATTTGGACGTGGCTGACCAGGAGCAACCAGTTCAACAGTCAGAAATTCACCCAAGATATGGAGAAAATAACCGATTTCTACCAAAACAACGGCTATTTCGACTTCCGTATCCTCGATACCGACATCCAAACCAACGAAGACAAAACCAAGCAGACCATCAAAATCACCGTCCACGAAGGCGAACGTTTCCGCTGGGGCAAAGTCTCCATTGAAGGCGATACCAACGAAGTACCCAAAGCCGAATTGGAAAAGCTGCTGACCATGAAACCCGGCAAATGGTACGAACGCCAGCAAATGACCGAAGTTTTGAGTGCCATCCAAAACCGTATGGGTTCCGCAGGCTACGCCTACAGCGAAATCAGCGTCCAACCGCTGCCCAATGCGGAAACAAAAACCGTCGACTTCATACTGCACATCGAACCCGGCCGGAAAATCTACGTCAACGAAATCCATATCACAGGTAACAACAAAACCCGCGACGAAGTCGTGCGCCGCGAATTGCGCCAAATGGAATCAGCGCCTTACGACACTTCCAAGCTGCAACGCTCCAAAGAGCGTGTCGAGCTTTTAGGCTACTTCGACAATGTCCAGTTTGACACCGTCCCGCTTGCCAACACGCCCGACAAAGTCGATTTGAACATGAGCCTGACCGAACGTTCCACCGGTTCCCTGGATTTGAGCGCGGGTTGGGTTCAAGATACCGGGTTGGTCATGTCCGCAGGCGTTTCCCAAGACAACCTGTTCGGTACGGGCAAGTCGGCCGCCCTGCGCGCCTCCAGGAGCAAAACCACGCTTAACGGCTCGCTGTCGTTTACCGACCCGTACTTCACGGCAGACGGGGTCAGCCTGGGCTACGATATTTACGGAAAAGCCTTCGACCCGCGCAAAGCATCGACCAGCGTCAAACAATATAAAACCACCACCGCCGGCGGCGGTGTAAGGATGGGTATCCCCGTTACCGAATACGACCGCGTGAATTTCGGTTTGGCGGCAGAACATCTAACCGTCAACACCTACAACAAAGCGCCCAAACGCTATGCCGACTTTATCAAGAAATACGGCAAAACCAACGGCGCAGACGGCAGCTTCAAAGGCTGGCTGTACAAAGGTACCGTCGGCTGGGGACGCAACAAAACCGACAATGCCCTGTGGCCGACACGCGGTTACCTGGCAGGCGTCAATGCCGAAATCGCCCTGCCCGGCAGCAAACTGCAATACTACTCCGCCACCCACAACCAAACCTGGTTCTTCCCACTGAGCAAAACCTTCACACTGATGCTTGGCGGCGAAATCGGCTATGCCAACGGCTACGGCAAAACCAAAGAAATCCCCTTCTTTGAAAACTTCTACGGCGGCGGCTTGGGTTCGGTACGAGGTTACGAAAGCGGCACGCTCGGTCCGAAAGTCTATGACGAATACGGCGACAAGATCAGCTACGGCGGCAACAAAAAAGCCAACGTTTCCGCCGAACTGCTCTTCCCGATGCCGGGTGCGAAAGACGCACGCACCGTCCGCCTGAGCCTGTTTGCCGATGCAGGCAGCGTGTGGGATGACAAAACCTATACCGCCGCCGAAAGCGGCAACAACAAATCGGTTTACCTGGAAAACGCGCACAAATCCACCTTCTCCAACGAATTGCGCTATTCCGCCGGCGGTGCCGTAACCTGGCTCTCGCCTTTGGGGCCGATGAAATTCAGCTACGCCTACCCGCTGAAGAAAAAAACGGAAGACGAAATCCAACGCTTCCAATTTCAACTCGGTACGACGTTCTAATCCCGCACATGCCGTCTGATTCCCTTCAGACGGCATTTCGCGGCAACATCCGAAAGGAGTTCCCATGACCCGCTTTACCGACAAGCTTGCCGCAGTCCTAATAGGCCTGTGCTGCACCGTAGGCGCGCATGCCGGCGCAATCCAAAAAATCGGCTTTATCAACACCGAGCGCATCTACCTCGAATCCGAACAGGCGCGCGACATCCAAAAAACGCTGGACGGCGAATTTTCCGCCCGTCAGGACGAATTGCAAAAACTGCAACACGAAGGGCTTCAGTTGGAAAGGCAGCTGACCGGCAGCAAGCTCAAAGATGCGCAAAAGGCGCAAGCCGAACAAAAATGGCGCGAAATGGTCGAAGCGTTCCGCAAAAAACAAGCCCAGTTTGAAGAAGACTACAACCTCCGCCGTAACGAAGAGTTTGCCGCACTCCAACAAAATGCCAACCGCGTCATCGTCAAAATCGCCAAACAGGAAGGTTACGATTTCATTTTGCAAGACGTGATTTACGTCAACACCCAATACGACATCACCGACAGCGTCATCAAAGAAATGAACACCCACTAACCCCCTTTCAGACGGCATTCCAAACAGGAAAACCATGAGCCAGACCACCTACACCCTGTCCCAAATCACTGCGCAGCTCGGCGGAAAATGGCAAGGGGAAGACATTTCCGTTACCGCCGTGCGCCCGCTCGCAGACGCGCAGGCGCAACACATCAGCTTCCTTGCCAATCCGAAATACAAAGCCGAAGTCCACGACAGCAACGCGGGCGCGGTCATCGTTTCCGCCAAAGCAGCAGACGGATTTGAAGGGCGCAACCTGATTGTCGCCGACGACCCCTATCTCTATTTCGCCAAAGTCGCGCGCCTGTTTTCACCCGTCGTCAAAGCGCGCGGCGGCATCCATCCGACCGCCGTCGTCGAACCGAGTGCCACCGTTCCCGCAAGCTGCGAAATCGGCGCGAACGCCTACATCGGCGCAAACACCGTGCTCGGCGAAGGCTGCCGCATCTTGGCAAACGCCGTCGTCCAACACGATTGCAAACTGGGCGACGAAGTCGTCATGCACCCCAACGCCGTTGTTTATTACGGCTGCACACTGGGCAGACGCGTCGAAATCCACAGCGGCGCAGTCATCGGCGCAGACGGTTTCGGACTCGCTTTTGCCGGCGATTCATGGTTTAAAATCCCACAAACCGGCGCGGTAACGCTGGGCGACGACGTAGAAATCGGCTCGAACACCAACATCGACCGCGGCGCGATGAGCGACACCACCGTCGGCAACGGCACCAAAATCGACAACCAAGTCCAAATCGGACACAACTGCAAAATCGGTTCGCACACCGTCATCGCCGCCAAAACCGGCATCTCAGGCAGCGTAACCATAGGCAGCTACTGCATCATCGGCGGCGGCGTCGGTACGGTCGGACACATCGAAATCGCCGACAAAACCACCATCGGCGGCGGCACGTCCGTCACCCACAGCATTACCGAAAGCGGCAAACACCTCGCCGGCATCTTCCCGATGTCTACCCATAAAGAATGGGCGCGCAACGCTGTTTACATCCACCGCCTGAGCGAAATGAACAAACGGCTCAAAACACTGGAGCAGCAGCTTTCAGATGCCGGTCAAGCCAGCAAATAACCAAACCGACTTTATTCAAGGAATACGACAGACATGGACGTACAACTCCCTATCGAAGCCAAAGACATCCAAAAACTCATCCCCCACCGCTATCCGTTTTTGCAACTCGACCGCATTACCGCCTTCGAGCCGATGAAAACCCTGACCGCGATTAAAAACGTCACCATGAACGAGCCGCAGTTCCAAGGTCATTTCCCCGACCTGCCCGTCATGCCCGGCGTACTCATCATCGAAGCCATGGCGCAAGCCTGCGGCACACTCGCCATCCTCAGCGAAGGCGGCCGCAAGGAAAACGAATTCTTCTTCTTCGCCGGTATAGACGAAGCCCGTTTCAAACGCCAAGTCATCCCCGGCGACCAACTCGTCTTTGAAGTCGAGCTGCTGACCAGCCGGCGCGGCATCGGCAAATTCAACGCCGTTGCCAAAGTAGACGGGCAAGTCGCCGTCGAAGCCGTGATTATGTGCGCCAAACGCGTGGTTTGATGCACATGATGCCGTCTGAACATCCTCACAGGCCTTCAGACGGCATACCCATCCGAAGGAACAAAATATGCCCCTCATCCACCCGACCGCCGTCATCGACCCCAAAGCTGAACTCGACTCCAGCGTCAAAGTCGGCGCGTACACCGTTATCGGCCCCAACGTCCAAATCGGCGCGAATACCGAAATCGGCCCGCACGCCGTCATCAACGGCCACACCACCATCGGCGAAAACAACCGCATTTTCCAATTTGCCAGCCTCGGCGAAATTCCGCAGGACAAAAAATACCGCGACGAGCCGACCAAGCTGATTATCGGCAACGGCAACACCATCCGCGAATTCACCACCTTTAATTTAGGCACGGTAACCGGCATCGGCGAAACCCGTATCGGCGACGACAACTGGATTATGGCGTACTGCCACCTCGCGCACGACTGCGTGGTCGGCAACCACACCATCTTCGCCAACAACGCCTCGCTTGCCGGACACGTTACCATCGGCGACTACGTCGTTTTGGGCGGCTACACGCTGGTTTTCCAATTCTGCCGCATCGGCGACTACGCCATGACCGCCTTCGCCGCAGGCGTACACAAAGACGTACCGCCCTACTTTATGGCATCGGGCTACCGCGCCGAACCGGCGGGGCTCAACAGCGAAGGCATGCGCCGCAACGGTTTTACCGCAGAGCAGATTTCCGCCGTCAAAGACGTGTACAAAACCCTCTACCATCGCGGCATTCCGTTTGAAGAAGCCAAGGCAGACATTCTCCGCCGCGCCGAAACCCAAGCCGAGCTTGCCGTATTCCGAGACTTTTTCGCACAATCGACGCGCGGCATCATCCGCTAACCGTACCCTTTTGATGCCGTCTGAAACCTCCAAAAGCGTTTCAGACGGCATTTGCGCTATAATTCAAACCATCAAATCATCTTATTTCTCAGGGCTTCATATGTTAGACAAATACTCCCCCGCCGAAATCGAATCCAAACACTATCAAAACTGGGAAAGCCAAGGCTATTTCCAGCCTGATATGGATTTGACGAAACCGTCTTTCTCCATCCAACTGCCGCCGCCCAACGTAACCGGTACGCTGCACATGGGCCATGCCTTCAACCAAACCATCATGGACGGCCTGACCCGCTACTACCGCATGAAAGGCTGCAACACCGCCTGGATTCCCGGCACAGACCACGCGGGCATCGCCACGCAAATCGTGGTCGAGCGTCAGCTTGCCGCGCAAAACGTGTCCCGTCATGACTTGGGCCGCGAGAAATTCTTGGAAAAAGTGTGGGAATGGAAAGAAGTTTCCGGCGGCACGATTACCCAACAAATGCGCCGCGTGGGCTGCTCTGCCGACTGGACGCGTGAGTATTTCACGATGGACGACGTGCGCGCCGAAACCGTAACCGAAGTGTTCGTGCGCCTGTTTGAACAAGGCTTGATTTACCGCGGCAAACGCTTGGTGAACTGGGATCCGGTTTTGGGTACGGCAGTGTCTGATTTGGAAGTGGAAAGCGTGGAAGAACAAGGCTCTATGTGGCACATCCGCTATCCGCTGACGGACAATCCCGCCGAAGCCGTTATCGTCGCGACCACCCGTCCTGAGACGCTGCTGGGTGACGTTGCCGTTGCCGTCAACCCTGAAGACGAACGTTACACCCACTTAATCGGCAAAGAATTAATACTGCCGCTAACCGGTCGCACCATCCCCGTTATTGCCGATGAATATGTCGAAAAAGACTTCGGAACCGGCTGCGTGAAAATCACGCCTGCGCACGACTTCAACGACTACGAAGTCGGCAAACGCCACGACACGCGCCTGATTAATGTGTTCGACCTGGAAGCTAAAGTGTTGGCAAACGCCGAAGTGTTCAACTTCAAAGGCGAAGCGCAACAAGGCTTTGCCCTGCCTGAAAAATACGCAGGCTTGGACCGCTTTGCCGCGCGCAAACAAATGGTTGCCGATTTGCAGGAACAAGGCTTCTTGGTCGAAATCAAACCGCACACGCTGATGACGCCGAAGGGCGACCGTACCGGCTCAGTGATTGAGCCGATGCTGACCAGCCAATGGTTTGTCGCCATGTCCGCCACGCCAAACGGCGGCGAGCCTGACAGCGAATTCAAAGGCTTGAGCCTTGCCGACAAAGCCAAAAAAGCCGTCGACAGCGGCGCGGTACGCTTCATCCCTGAAAACTGGGTCAATACCTACAACCAATGGATGAACAACATCCAAGACTGGTGTATCTCACGCCAACTGTGGTGGGGCCATCAAATCCCTGCGTGGTACGACAACGAAGGCAATGTGTATGTCGCCCGCAATCAGGAAGAAGCCGAAAAACAAGCCGGCAAAACAGGCTTGACCCGCGAAGAAGACGTATTGGACACATGGTTCTCCTCCGCGCTCGTGCCGTTCTCCACGCTCGGCTGGCCGTCTGAAACCGACGAACTTAAAGCCTTCCTGCCGTCCAACGTCTTAGTTACCGGCTACGAAATCATCTTCTTCTGGGTGGCGCGCATGATTATGATGACCACCCACTTCACCGGCAAAGTACCGTTTAAAGACGTGTACATCCACGGCATCGTGCGCGACCACGAAGGCAAAAAAATGTCCAAATCCGAAGGCAACGTCATTGATCCTGTGGATTTGATCGACGGCATCGACTTGGAGAAACTGCTGGTGAAACGTACCACCGGCCTGCGCAAACCCGAAACCGCGCCGAAAGTGGAAGAAGCCACCAAAAAACTCTTCCCCGAAGGTATCCCCAGCATGGGCGCGGACGCATTGCGCTTCACCATGGCGAGCTACGCCAGCCTCGGCCGCAGCGTCAACTTCGACTTTAAACGTGCCGAAGGCTACCGCAACTTCTGCAATAAATTGTGGAACGCCACCAACTTCGTGTTGATGAACACCGAAGACAAAGACTGCGGTCAAGACGAAATGCAGCCGTTGGCGTTTACCTTCGCCGACCAATGGATTATCGGCAAACTGCAACAAGCCGAAGCCGCCGTTGCCGAAGCCTTTGAAACCTACCGCTTCGACCTTGCCGTGCAAACGCTGTACGAATTCGTGTGGAACGAATATTGCGACTGGTACATCGAGCTGGCAAAAGTGCAAATCCAAACCGGCTGCCCGACAACCCAACGCACCACACGCCGCACCCTCGTGCGCGTACTCGAAACCATCCTGCGCCTGCTGCACCCAATCATGCCTTTCATTACCGAAGAGCTGTGGCAGGTCGTTGCGCCTCTGGCGAATGCCAAAACCGCCGACAGCATCATGTTGGCCGCCTATCCGCAAGCCGATAAAGAACAAATCGTTCAGACGGCCTTCGACAAAATGGCCGCATTGAAAGACTTGGTGGAAGAAGTGCGCAAACTGCGCGGCGAAATGGGTATCGCGCCAAACGTCAAAGCACCGCTCTTCGTCGAAGGCAGCGCAGAACTCGAAGGCCTGCTCAAATACCTGCCGTCGCTGACCCGACTGACCGAAGCCAAGCTGGTGGACAACCTGCCCGAAGCGGAAGACGCGCCCGTCGCCGTCTGCAACGGCGCGCGCCTGATGCTGAAAGTCGAAATCGACAAAGCCGCCGAAACCGCCCGTTTGAGCAAAGAAGCCGAGAAGCTGCAAAAAGCCTTGGACAAACTCAATGCCAAACTCTCCAAACCCGGCTACACCGAAAAAGCCCCCGTGCATCTGGTGGAAAAAGACAAAGCCGATTTGGCGGAATTGGAAGACAAAATGGCGAAAGTGCAAAATCAGTTGGCGAAGTTGAAAGACTGATTTTGGTTAAATAAATAAGGCCGTCTGAAAAATGTTTTTCAGACGGCCTCTTTTAAAAAAGGAAATAGATGAAACGCTTTATTCTGCCGATGCTTTTATCCGAAACCACACCGGCAAACAGATTCGCACCTGTAACCCGTTAATCTTGATGATTAAAAAATCATTACAGCCAAATTACCGACATATCAAAGCATCTATCATTAAAAATAAACCTCCCACACAGGCACAGCTCTCAAAATTTACATAAAATAACCCCTACTTGCATAACTTCCTATATATAACCCCATATTTTTCAAGTATAATATTATAGTTTTCATGACAATTCACTAACCTCTATAAGGATTTTAACGATGAATAAGATTTTCAAGGTCATCTGGAATCATACAACCCAAACTTGGACTGCTGTGGATGAATTAGCGTCCGTAAAAGGTAAATCAAAATCTGTAAAATTAGCCGCAATTTCTACCGCACTTTTAGCTGTTGCAGGGGCATCTCAAATTGCTGTTGCATCAGATAAACAAGTAGCTGAAAACACTGGAATAGTATCTACAAGTGCTGAGGCTAAAAATGTTTCTCCAACAGTAAAACTTGATGCAAGTCAGTTGGGGGGGATGGCTATTTCTCCGGATCGAGTAAGCGACCAGTTTAAAGGCGGTGCTCACAATGGAACGGCAAATATTCCTGGTGCAACAGTCTATGCTCATGATGGTATTGCAATCGGTAGTGGAACTGTAGCAGGTACAAAAGAGGTAGGTGGTAACGGTCATGTTGCAATTGGTTTAATGGCTCGTGCAAATGGCGCTAAAACTGGTGGTGCTGCAGTTGCGCTTGGTGCTTATGCTGTGGCTGAAGAGCAAGATACTATAGCAATTGGTAACCAGGCTCATGCGAACGGTAGTCAGGCGGTTTCAATTGGTCACAAGGCTGAATCTACCGCTAATGGCACGGTAGCGGTAGGTAATGAATCTCAATCAAATGGCTTTAACTCTACAGCCGTAGGTGATGGTTCTCAAGCTGTATCAAATTTTTCGACAGCTTTAGGCGGTAAATCAAAGGCTAAAGGATGGGATACAATTGCTGTTGGTTATAAAGCAACGGTAGATGGAGACCGTTCAACTGGTGTAGGTGCAAGAAGTCAATTAACTGGGACTGATATCGCTTCTTTAGGTAAAGAATCTAAAATATCAAGCAACAAAGTTTCAACATTAGGTGCTGGCATTACAGTTGGCGAGAAGCGTGATGGCGCTGTTGTATTAGGTTATGGTAGTGACGCAGATAACACAACAGTCACACAAGAAGATCAGGCTAAAGTTGGAGACCTAACATATTCAGGTTTTAAAGGTAATTTAAAAAATATCAACAAAGACTTAGCAGGTCGATTTGTTTCTGTTGGTTCAGAAAATAATGAACGTCAAATCAAACACGTTGCTGCGGGTAAAATTGATAGTACTTCAACCGATGCAATCAATGGTTCACAACTTTATGCAGTCGCTTCCGGCTTGCGTGATCAATTCCCGGTGGTTTATACCGATGCAGACGGCAATAAAGTCGTGAAATACCCTGACGGCAAATACTACCCGGAAGGTACGACTTTTGATGCAAACGGCAACCCGTCCAATCCGGCTGTAACCAATGTTATCGCCTCCATGAACAATGGCGACAACAAAAAAGACAAACCCATGCAGTTGGCAAACGTCGGCAGCAACCTGCCTACGGTGGACGATACAACCAAACAGGCATTTGACCCGAACAGCACAACGCCAAAAGATGGCAAAGACAATAAGTCTGCGCCGATTACGGCCGACGAAGCTGCCGCTATCGCCAAGAAAGCCGGCAACAATGCGGCAACCGTTTCTGACGTGTTGAATGCAGGTTGGAACCTGCAAAACAACGGCGAAGCCCGCGACTTTGTGAAACCGTATGACACCGTAAACTTTGTCAATGGCATAGGCACAACAGCAGTTGTTGAAACAAATGATGAAGCTTCAACAAGTAACGTAACGTTTAATGTCGATATGGCAGAAATAACGCCAGAAAGTGATGGTTCGGTAAAAGGTCCGGTTCCTCAAGAGTTGTTAGATAAATTAGATGCAGCTCAAGCAAAAGTTGATGAAAATCCCGATGATGAGGAAGCGAAAAAAGCATTAGAAGCTGCGCAAGATGCGGTGAATAAAGCTGGCGGCAATAAAGTTGCTAACGCCCAAAACGTTGCGGATATGATTAACTCATCCGGCTTTACGCTGAAGACTTCCGCAACTGCCGACGGCAAGAAAGAATCCGGCGACGATGAAATCATCAACCCGGGTAAAACCGTTGAAATGGTGGCAGGTAAAAACTTAACCGTGAAACAAGAAGCGAACGGTAAAGTGACCTATTCGATGAAAGACGATGTTGAGTTCACTTCTGTGAAAGTCGGCGAAGACAAAGACGGTAAAAAACCGGTGAACTTCACAACAGAGAAAGCAACAGATGCCTCTAACAACGATCCGGCAAATAAACCGACAACCGCGTTGAATGTTTCTTCTTCAGACGGCAAACCGACCCAGATTACGGGTGTGGGCTCTACCCTGAACGTGAAACCTGTGGATACCAATCCGAACGGTACGCCGACAACGGGTAACCTGGTTGATTTGGTCGGCACAGACGCTAAACCGGTGAATAAAAACGCTGCTGCAACCGTAGGCGACCTGCAAAATATGGGTTGGGTGGTTTCATCTGATAAAGCAACCGATGCGACAGGCGAATATAAAGATGTAGTGAAAAACGCCAACGAAGTGAAATTCGTCGGCAAAGGCGCAGCCAAAGTATCGGGTAAAACCGTGAACGGCGTGCGCACTATTACCGTTGATGTGGAAGCTCCATCTGTTGAAACTGCCAAAATCACTCCAAATACCGACGGTTCAGTAACTGGTCCTGTTGCTGCGGATAAAGCTAAGGAATTGGCAGATAATCTGAAGAAAGCCGAGCAGGCAGTGAAAGATTTGCCTGCGGATGCGACTGAAGACAAGAAAGCAGAAGCACAAAAAGCATTGAAAGATGCCCAAGATGCGGCAGCTCCGTTGAACAAAGTGGCAACCGCCCAAAACGTTGCTGAGGCTATCAACAATTCAGGCTGGAGAACAAACTCTACCACTGCAACTGGTGGTGCGAAAGATACGCTCATCAATCCTGGTAAGGCTGTGAACTTCGAATCTGGTAAAAATATGGAAGTGGCACAAACTGTCGATAAAGATGGCAATGTGGCATATACCTATAAAACCAAAGACGATGTTCAATTCAACAGCGTACAGCTTGGTGGTGATACCGGTCCTAAATTAACTAACGACGGTAACGATCTGAAAGTATCCGGCAGCAACGGAACTCCGGTCAAAATTACCAACGTCGCAAACGGAAACATTAGCGCAGATTCTAAAGATGCGGTTAACGGCAGCCAGCTGCACGCGACCAACCAAAGCATCAACCGACTGGGCGACACCGTCAATAACATCGGCGGCAACGTTACCCGACTGAGCGACAAAGTGGACAACATGGATCGCGACTACCGCGCAGGTATTGCGGGCAGCAACGCCGCAGCCAGCCTGCCGCAGGTTTACCTGCCGGGCAAATCCATGGTTGCCGCAGCAGCAGGCACGTTCAAGGGTCAAAACGCCCTGGCTGTCGGCTACTCAAGCATTAGCGACAACGGCAAACTGATTTGGAAAGCGCAAGCCAACCTCAACAGCCGTGCAGATGTCGGCGTAGGCGTAGGCATGGGCTACCTCTGGTAACCTGTTTCCTTACACAAAGCCCTTCGGATTTCCGAAGGGCTTTTTTTTCAGATAAAATATTTGCACAATTGCAACACAAAGTGAAGCCGCTAACCCCGGAATCATTGGCATGGGTACGCGAATTATTGAGGGACTGACCATGCTTGAGATTAAATTAGATGCAGAGAGGCTCAACCACGGTTTAAGTACACTGCTCAAAAACGCCACCGACACCCGCACCATGATGCGGGGCATCGCCACCGAATTGCTGTCCATGACCGAGGACAACTTCGAATCAGAAGGTTGGGGCGGACAGCGGTGGAAACAAAGCCAGCGCGCCGCAGACGAGGAAGGCAAGACCCTGCAAAAAAGCGGGCAACTTGCCGCTAGCCTGACTACACAGGTTGGCAGCAACTATGCCCGCATCGGCAGCAACAAAAAATACGCCGCCATCCACCACCTTGGCGGCCAAGCGGGGCGGGGTCACAAAACCAACCTCCCCGCGCGCCCCTACCTCCCCATCAACGGCAACGGCGAACTCCAACCGGACGCCGAACGCCGAATCCTAGACATCGCCATCGCCGCACTCAAAAAAGGACTCTGACAACAAAAAACGGACGATAAAAAACCGTCCGTTTTTTGTTGCACTATTTGCAACTCTTTTTCACTTTTCCCATCCCACCACATCCCCCATCATCCCACTTCTTCCCATTTTTCTCATCATTCCTATATATTTATCTCATTTGGTTTCAACAAAGAAACCTTACAATATACAGCCCGTATGCCGAACCCGGCCTCGACCCCACTCCTCCAAATGCCCTCTCCGCCCAAACCTCAGCCAAGCGGTACAAAACAAAACATTACAAAACAAGATATTAAATATCAGCCGAGCCAAATCTACCCGCCTACCCAAACCGATGCCGTCTGAAACCTCCGCCGGCAGACAACATACCCCTCTCTGCCGGACAATACTAGAGCCGAGACTCCATTGTAAAATAAAGCAATATTGCATCAATTTCTAAAATACCGCAGGCTCTTTGTTATAATGCAAAGTTGATTTTTTCCCAATATCGTTTCCGAAAACACAGCACATGGTTTGTCCCAAGCTTACAAACCGTATGAGCAAGGGCGAATATGCAAAAACCGGATAAAACCGCATACAGCCGCTCAGTACCCAAAAGGTACGCCTGCCGCCCCTATCGATTCGGAATAGCGGATTGACTATCTTAAACACATTTTAAAGGGTTATATTATGAATAAAGTATTCCGAGTGATTTGGAGCCAGGCAACCCAATCTTGGGTGGCGGTATCCGAATTAACTAAGGCACACAAAAAACAAAGCTCATCAACTGCTAAAAAAAGTGCATCCGGCTCTTCAGCGAACCTTATTAAATCTTCAGCCATCGCATTGGCTCTATTAAGCGGCCATTCGTCTTATGCTGCCGTTAATGCGCAGGGAACAGGATCTGGCGACAGTGTTGCTTGGGGGACATCGTCAAATGCTTCAGGAAATAATGCTGTTGCTGTGGGTAAAGAATCTAAGGCTACTCAGAACAATGCAGTAGCGGTAGGTAGAAAAGCACAAGCCACAGGAGATAGTGCAATTGCAGTGGGAATTGACTCTCAAGCATCGGGAACTCTTGCAGAGGCAATCGGTGTTGGATCTAAAGCGATTGGTAATAAATCCGTGGCAATATCCACTAGTAGTAAGGCGGAGGGAGATCGAGCCATAGCGATAGGCGATAATTCTAATACAAACGGAGCTGATACGATTGCCTTAGGTACAAATTCAAAGTCTACAAATATATATACTGTAGCTCTTGGTAGAAATACAGAAGCGGCTGGGCAGCGCTCGATGGCATTTGGTAATGAATCAAAGGCTACAGCGCATAACACAATTGCTTTTGGTGCATCCAGCGAAGCCAAAAAAGAAAATGATATTATCATTGGTAGAGAAGCCAAAAGCCGTGATGGAGGGGGCGGACATAGCGTTGCTGTCGGCTATAATGCAACAGCCGGCTCTAGTAGAACTGGAGCAGCTACTGATGTCACGAGTACAAATACTAATGCCGCTGCAGGTGGCGTAGCTATTGGTGTCTCATCTTATACAGGGCTTAATAGAAATAATGCTGCCATTAATTCTTCGGTAGCCATTGGTGCTGGTGCTGGTGCTGGGTATCGTGCGATTGGGGCAGACGGTTTACCGACGGGTAATGGTACCGATCCGGATGATAATGCTACCGTATTGGTGAAAGCTTTTGGCGGCACAAAAGCAACATTAAGTAATTTTAATAATTCAGGAACAGCCGCTAAAGATGGTTTCTTTTCTTTCCAAGGCGTAGATATTAATGAAGGGACAGCTTTAGGGCGTAACACCCGTGCCATCGGTGACCAATCGGTAGCCATTGGCGCACAATCCATAGCGGGTCAAGGTTCTATCGTTATCGGCGGTAATGATATTACACAATATCACAACAAGAAATATTTTAAAGCTGCGAACCCTGACAGTGGGGATGCCAAAGGTGTTAATGATTTTGATGTTGCCACTGTACCTGGAACAGGAAAAAATGGTCAACCTATTACGATTACCGCTAAATATAAGGAGCTTGTAGGCGCAGAATTAGATAAAGCCTATCGTGCCAGCTATGGTCAAGACGGGTCTACCGTAATCGGTATGCAGGCTCACTCTACCACCCCGTTGGGCGTGGCGATTGGTACAAACTCTATCGTTCGAAAAGGTGCCTTTGGTGCCACAGCCATTGGTTCCGGTGCGTCTATCTTGGCAAATGCGGAGGCAGCAGTCGCCATCGGTATGGGCGCGGAAGCTCAGGGTAATTACGCCGTAGCTGCCGGTACGGCTGCCCGTGCTAAAGAATCTGCGGTTGCCGTAGGTTATCAAGCCAATGCAACGGAATCTTCCGTTGCCGTAGGCCACGAAGCAAAATCTACCAAAGAATCTGATATTGCTGTTGGTAAAGGCGCTATTGCTTCTGGTAATCAGGGTGCGATTGCTATGGGCTTGGGTACCAATGCTCAAGGCGATTCCTCTATTATGATTGGCGGCTCAAATATTTCATCTGCTGCTAGTCAAAGAACAGAGTTTGAAGAAGCAACGGGTGGTATAACCGCTAAAAGCGTAACCGAGAAAATTAACGGTAAAGAAGTTACCCGTAATTATACTTTTGCTGCGACAAGAAAGACTCAAGGAACCATCGCTCAGGCATATAAAGAGCTAACAGGCCTCGAGATGGATACATCCACCCTTGACTTTGCCGATGCGAAAAATAAAAACGGCCACGCATCCACGTCTTTGGGTGTTCATGCATTAGCAAAAGGAAATTTGGCAACAGCCATCGGTGCGAGCGCGCGTGCTAATGCTATCGGTTCTTTGGCATTAGGTACCGGGGCACATGCGACTAAACAAAATGCGGTAGCAATCGGTACAGGCTCTACAACCGATTTGGTGGGTACACGCCAATTAAGCGTGAACTACGACAGCGACGGCAATATTGTTTCCGATAATGACAAAGACAAGATCGCTTACACATTTAAATGGGCTGGCGGTACCAATACCGCTGAAGGCGACGTCGTATCCTTCGGTAGCTCCGGTGCGGAACGTCAATTGAAAAATGTGGCAGCCGGTCGTGTAGCTGAAGACTCTACAGATGCTATCAATGGTTCTCAGTTGAACTCTATCACCAAAAAAATTGCAGCAGGTTTTAACACAAGCGGTAATGTGGTAACGGGATCTTCAGGAGAATTCACATCAAAACAAAAAAATGCAAATGTGGATTCCACGAAAAAAGATTACGAAACCGCAATCCGTTCGGAAGATAAAGTCCAATTCCAAGTCGGCAACAACTTGAAATTAGACCGTGATGAAACCGTATCTGAAGTTGATGTTCCGGATGATTTTGATAAAAGTAAAACAGTTAAAAAGAAAATCAGAAAAGCCGATTTTGCCTACAGCCTGAACCCTGTATTAACCAACCTGACCAGTGCAGAGTTTATCGGTACGGGTACAGATGCACCGACAACCAAGCTGACTAATGCAGGCGTAACCATTACTCCGGCAACCTCTACAGGTAAGAAACCCGTTTCATTGACCGAAAACGGCTTAAACAACGGCGGTAATCCGATTACCAATGTAGCCGGCAATCTTGACGGTGCGAAAACAGGTACAACTGCGCCGACAACTAAAGCAGACAAACCGAATAATGTAGATGACATTAAAAACAACGCCGCAACCGTGGGCGATGTATTGAATGCAGGCTGGAACTTGCAAGAAAAAGGTACGGCAAAAGATTTTGTTACCGCCTATGACACCGTTAATTTTGTTGACGGCGAAGGCACAACTGTATCTGTTGAAAATACAGACGGCAAAATCAGCAAAATCAAATACAGCGCAAACCTTGGCGATGGTTTGGAAAAAACCAACGACAATAAAATCAAGGTAAAAGCAGCAGATAAGTCTTTAGAAGTAACAAATGACGGCGTTAAAGTAAAAGCTGCCGATAATACCCTTACAACCGATGAAAACGGCTTAAAAGTTAATACCGGCAACATCACTACAGCAGCTGTGCCGACAGTAACTGCGGGCAATGAAAACAAAATCGCTACCGTAGGCAACGTGGCAGAGGCCATTAAAGCGGCTGCTTGGAATGCAACTTCAGCTGCCACAACAAGCGGTGAAAATACGGGTACGAAAGTTCAGCCAGTGAAAGCAGGCGATACAGTAACCTTCGAAGCCGATAAAAACATCAAGATTGCTCAAGCTGAGGGTAAATTCACATTCTCGACAAAAGATGATGTAACGTTTACAACTGTACAAGTCGGTGGAGATCAAGGTCCTAAATTGTCTAAAACAGATGATGGCAATATCAAAGTATCCGATAAAGATGGAACAGAGCCAGTAAAAGTTACCAATGTAAAAGATGGAGACATATCTGCAGATTCCAAAGATGCTATTAACGGTAGCCAATTCCATAAATTGGCGAATAATACAATTCAGTTAAAAGGACAAACAGGTACTAATGCCGCTACAGAAACTGATAAACAAGCATTAAATAAAGAAAATGGAATCGCTTTCACTGTTAAATCTAGCGATGGCAATTTGCTAGAAGTAAGTGCAGCAGGCGATACCATCACATTAACTCCAAAAACTGGCACGATTACGACAGATACAAATGGAGTGCCAACAGCTGATACAACTGGTGGTAAATTGGTCACTGCGGATCAATTGGTGAATGCTTTAACATCTATGGGCTGGAAAGCGACAGCAGGTAAAGATGGCACTGGTACTGTGTCTGGTGCTGCTACAGAGTTGATCAAAGCAGGTAATACAGTAACTTTCAAAGCTGGTGATAATTTAGCCGTTAAACAAGATGGTAAAAACTTTATCTATTCTTTACAAAAAGAATTAACTGGTCTAACAAGCGCTGAATTTAAAAACCAAGCTGGTGATACAACTGTGATCAATGGCAATGGTATGACAATCACGCCAAAAGATGCGCCAGCAAACCCAGTATCTTTAACAAAAGATGGCTTAGATAATGGTGGAAAAACAGTTAAAAATGTTACATCTGGTTTGACGAATTATGCAGAAGGAACGCCAAAAGCAGGTCTTGTAGACTTAAGCAAACCAACTGCAGGAAACCTAACTGTTCCTGATACTACAGCAGCTACTGTAGGTGATTTGCGTAATATGGGTTGGGTTGTATCTTCGGACAAAACAACAGGTGCAGACGGTGCAGCTACTGCTGCAGAATACTCTGACAAAGTGAAAAACGCTGACGAAGTGAAATTCGTCGGCAAAAACGCAGCCAAAGTATCGGGTAAAACAGATCCTGCGACAGGTATTCGCACCATTACCGTTGATGTGGAAGTGCCGGAAACAAAAACTGCCGAACTAGTTTCAAGCAAAGACGGTTCTGTTATTGCACCGTCAACTAATCCTGCGCTTCAAACAGCATTAAAAGATGCAAAAGATGCCTTAGCTGCATTGCCTAAAGAAGCAACACCTGAGCAGAAAGAAGCGGCTGAGAATAAAGTCAAAGATGCTGAAGCAGCATTAAATAAGGCTGTAGATGATAAAGGCGTTGCTACGGCTAAAAATGTTGCGGATATGATAAACGCATCCGGCTTTACGCTGAAGACTTCTGCAACTGCCGACGGTAAGAAAGAATCAGGCGACGATGAAGTCATCAACCCGGGCAAAGCCGTTGAAATGGTGGCAGGTAAAAACTTAACCGTGAAACAAGAAGCGAACGGTAAAGTGACCTATTCAACCAAAGATAACGTTGAATTTACTTCTGTCAAAGTGGGTGATACTCAAAACGGTAAAGCACCGGTTAACTTCACAACAGATAAAGCAACAGATGCCTCTAACAACGATGCGGCAAACAAACCAACAACTGCGCTGAATATCTCTTCAGACGCCAAACCGACACAGTTGAAAGGTGTGGGTTCTGTGTTGAATACAAAAGAGCAGCCGACATCAACTGGTAAACAAGGGGATACTCCGGCAACAGCGGGTAACCAAAACTTAGTGAACCTTGGTAACGATCCAAAAGCAGGTAATAAATCAAGCCTTGCACCTGAGATTTTGAACTCAGCGGCAACCGTAGGCGATTTGGCGAACATGGGTTGGGTCGTGTCAACCAAAGACGGCAACGGTTATACCGATGTTGTGAAGAACGCTAACCAAGTAGACTTTGTGGGTAAAAATGGCATTACCGTAACCGGCGAAACTAAAGACGGTGTTCGAACCATCACCGTTGAAGCGGCACAAACTCCAGTGGTTTATACCAATAAAGCCGGTGACAAGCTGGTTAAAGTTGGCGATAAATTCTATAAAGCCGATGAAGTTGAAAACGGCAAACCAAAAGAAAATGCCCAAGTAGTACCGAACGATAAGGTCATCGCCTCCATGAACAATGGTGGTAACAACGCTGCAAACAACCCTATGCACCTGTCAAACATCGGCAGCAACCTGCCGACGGTGAACGATACAACCAAACAGGCATTTGACCCGAACAGCACAGCACCTAAAGTAGGTACAGACAACAAGTCTGCGCCGATGACGGCAGCTGAAGCAGCTGAGTTGTTGGATCCGACGAGCAATAAATTTGCCGGTAACAATGCGGCAACCGTTTCCGACGTGTTGAATGCGGGTTGGAACTTACAAAATAACGGCGACGCTCGTGACTTTGTGAAACCATACGACACAGTGAATTTTGTAGATGGACTCAATACCAAAGCGGTAGTGACCACGGATGCAGAAGGAAAAGTAAGTAATGTACAAATAGATGTAAAAGACTTACCGATCGCATATACAAATGAAGCTGGAGATAAAGTAGTTAAAGCAGCAGATGGAAAATATTACAAAGAAAGCGATTTAGCTGGAAAAGTATATGATCCAAAAACTAAGCAGTTTAAAAATGCAGATGGAACAGCATTGAATGAGCAACCAACAGCAGTTGCTGGAGATACTGTAAAAACTAATTTAGTAAATCCAAATGCAGAAGCAAACAAAGCTGGCAATGCAACACAATTAGGAAATGTTGCAAGCGGTGCAAATACGTTTGCTCCAGTAGAGGACAAGAAATTAGGTAATGATGGTAAATGGTATCCAGCTGATCAAGTTGAGCCTAATGGTCAACCTAAGAAAGATGCATCTCCAGTAGCTGTACCAAATAACATTGGTAAAGCAGGTTTAATTGATTTTAGTCAGTCTAATCCTAATAATGCAGCTACTGTAGGTGATTTACAAAACTTAGGTTGGATTGTATCTGCAAAAGGTAATGACTACTCAGATCAAGTACGTAATGCAAATGAGGTGAAATTTGTAGGTGAAGGTACAGCATCTGTAACTGGTAAAACTGATGATAAAGGTGTACGTACCATCACTGTAAAAGTAGATGACCAAGTATCCACGAATAACTCTGTAACACCAGTTGTGTACACAGATAAAGATGGTAAGACTGTATATCCAATTAAGGATGACAAGGGAAATGTAACATACCATACAACTCCAGATGGAAAAGGTAAGGGAGATACAGAGATACCAAAAGGTGATGTAATTACATCAATCAATGGTCCAGAGGGTACAACAGCACCAACAACATTATCTAATGTAGCAGGCAACTTAGATGGAGCTAAAAAAGATACAA
Organism: Neisseria sp. RH3002v2f; assembly: GCF_014596375.1. Taxonomy (NCBI): domain Bacteria; kingdom Pseudomonadati; phylum Pseudomonadota; class Betaproteobacteria; order Neisseriales; family Neisseriaceae; genus Neisseria; species Neisseria sp. RH3002v2f. The sequence continues at coordinate 65,168 of NZ_MAYZ01000024.1, read as the reverse complement.
AAGCGCCAACTACTGAACATGGTCCTGTTAATTCAACAGATGCAGCAGCTCTTAACTATGTAAATCCTAACAATGCTGCTACTGCAGGTGACGTATTAAATGCAGGTTGGAACTTACAAAACAATGGCACTGCGAAAGACTTCGTAAAACCTTACGACACGGTGAATTTTGTCAATGGAATAGGAACAGTTGCAGTTGTTGAAACCGATGAGAAAGGTTTAAAGAGTAATGTCACCTTTAATGTCGATATGGCTGAAATAACGCCAGAAAGTGATGGCTCAGTAAAAGGTCCAGTACCACAAGATCTATTAGATGCATTAGATAAAGCTCAAGAAGAAGTTGAGAAAAATCCTAATGATGAAGCTGCGAAAAAAGCATTAGAAGCTGCAGAAGATGCAGTGAATAAAGCTGGCGGCAATAAAGTTGCTAATGCCCAAAACGTTGCGGATATGATTAACGCATCCGGCTTTACGCTGAAAACCTCTAACGTTGAAGGCGGAGAAAAAGATGCTACATCTACTGGTGATGAAGTTATCAACCCGGGTAAAACCGTTGAAATGATTGCAGGTAAAAACTTAACCGTGAGACAAGAAGCGAACGGTAAAGTGACCTATGCAACCAAAGACGATGTGTCGTTCAATACGGTAAATGTAGGTGGTGACAACACTTATGTCGATGAAAACGGTAAGCCTGTTACTAAAGATGGTGATAAATATAAAGACGCTGAAGGTAATCCTGTTGATGCGGCTAAAGTCACCAAATTGTCTCCAGTTGCGATGAAGGCGGAAAAAGCCAAACCTGCAACGAATAACGGCAATGAGGCGAAAGACCAACCGACAACAGCGTTAAATGTCTCTTCTTCAGACGGCAAACCGACCCAGATTACGGGTGTGGGTTCTACCCTGAACGTGAAACCTGTAGACACTAATCCGAATGGTACGCCAACGGCAGATGCGGATAAACCAAATCTGGTTGACTTAGTGGGAACCAAAGATGCACCAGTGAATAAAAACGCTGCGGCAACCGTAGGCGATCTACAAAATATGGGTTGGGTAGTATCAACAAAAGATAGCAACGGCTATAAAGATGTGGTGAAAAATGCGAACCAAGTGGACTTCGTGGGTAAAAATGGCATTACCGTAACCGGCGAAACCAAAGATGGTATTCGTACTATTACTGTTGAAACGGCTCAATCGCCAGTAGTTTATACCGATAAAGCAGGTAACAAACTGGTGAAAGCAGGAGATAACTTCTACCCAGCAGATTCAGTGGTGTTTGGTGATAAGGCTTATCCTGCAGGTTCAGTGGTAATTGGTGGTAAAGTGTATCCTAAAGGTACAACACCAGAACAAGTAACAGCTGGCACTGCAACGCCAGTAACGGCATTGACGAATGGTACAAAACCAGCAGATGTGATTGCTTCAATGAACAATGGTGATGACAAATCTGCGAATGCGCCAATGCAATTGGGTAATGTAGCGCAAGGTGCAGAAACTATCGCACCGGTAGATGCTGATGGTAATAAACTCGTTAAAGCAAATGACGGTAAGTATTATCCAGAAGGTAAAGTAAAAGCTGATGGTTCATTAGAAGATGGCACAACAGATGCGGATGTAAAACAACCGCTTAAATTGGCGAACGATGGTAAATGGTATCCAGCGGATCAAATCAGTGCGAAAGGTGTTCCTACGGATACAGCAAAAGCAGTTACGCCGCCAGCGAAGATGGATCCAGCAGCAGGCTTAGTAGACTTTGCAAACTCTAACCCGAACAATGCAGCGACAATAGGCGACTTGCAAAATATGGGTTGGATTGTAGGTGCTCCAACGAATGGCTATACAGACCAAGTGCGTAATACTAACAAAGTGAACTTTGTAGGCACAGGTATAGCTACGGTAACAGGCGAAACGGATGCGAAAGGTGTTCGTACGATTACTGTAAACGTAGCAAATGGCTTAGTGGATGTTGCGAAGAATGAAGCAGATACAGCAACAGGTGCGGTAACAGGACCGAAGAAAGCGGCTGAAGATGCATTAAAAGCGGCTAAGGCTAAATTAGATGAGTTAAATAATAAGCCAACAGCAACAGAAGAGGAGAAAAAAGCTGCTCAAGACGCAGTAAATAAAGCTCAAAGTGCGGTAAATAATGCACCTAATTTGGTAGCAACAGCGCAAAATGTGGCGGATATGATTAACAAATCAGGCTTTAACTTGAAAACTTCTGCAGCAGAAGGTCAGAAAGTGAACGGCACGAAAGATGAAGGAGAGTTAATCAATCCAGGCGCAACCGTTGAAATGATAGCAGGCAAAAATATGTCTGTGAAACAAGATAAAAACGGTAAAGTGACTTACGCAACGAAAGACGATGTTGAGTTCAACACAGTTAAAATTGCAAATCCAAATGGTGCGACTTATACCGATAAAAACAACAACCCTCTTGTGAAAGCGGATGATGGTAAGTTCTATCCAGCAGATCAAGTGGAAAATGGTAAGGTGAAAGATCCTGCTAAAGCAACACCAGTTGACGCAGATAAAGTCACAACTAAAGCAGCACCATCGGTTGAGTTTAAAGCAGAAAAAGCAACCCCTGCGACAAATAACACAGGTAAAGATCAAGATGGTAAAACTGTTGAACCTACAACAGCATTAAACATCTCATCTGACGATGGCAAACCGACTCAATTAAAAGGTGTGGGTTCTGTGTTGAATACAACAGCAGTGCCAACAGCCCCTGAAGGTACTAAAGATGGTAAGACTGCAACTCCTGAAGCTGAACAACCTAAGTTAGTAAATTTAGAAGGTAAGAAGGATCCTAAAACGGGTAAAGTTACTGAGCCATTAAGTGATGAGACTTTAAATTCAGCTGCAACAGTTCGTGATATAGCGAATATGGGTTGGGTGGTATCGACCAAAGACGGCAACGGCTATAAAGATGTTGTGAAGAACGCCAACCAAGTAGACTTCAAAGGTGGTACCGGCATTTCCGTCAAAGGTGAGACAACAAAAGACGGCGTCCGTGAAATCACGATTAGCGTTAAAGATGGCGAGGTAATCAAACCGAATCAATTTACTGCTAAAGTCAATGGAACGGATACTCCGGTAACCAAAGTAGGAGACCAATATTACAATACCGCAGATATTGATCCGAAAACCGGTAAGCCAAAAGCCGATAAAAACCCGGTAACCCCTGACGCGGGTACAACCCCGACCAATGCGGGTGACGGTTACGTAACGGGTAATAAGGTAGCTGCTGCGATTCAAAAATCAGGCTTTGTAGTTGGTAAGCAGAAAGATGCTCTATCTGCGGCAGACTTCAAAGACGAAGATGAGAAAGTCAACCCTGACGACGAACTTCGTTTTGCAGACGGCAACAACACGAAAGTTAAATTGGCGACGAAAGAGTCTGTTGATAAAGACGGCAATAAAGTAACCACAACGACAGTAAAAGTCGATGTGACCGGTTTGCCTGTCCAATATACTGCCAAAGTCAATGGAAAGGATACGCCGGTAACTAAAGTGGGCGACCAATACTTTACCGTTGACGACAAAGGCAATCCGACTACAACAGAAGTGAAGCCTAAGGACTTAACAACGAATATGGTTAATCCTGCAGCGGCACCGAATGCCATTGGCTCACCGACAACATTGGGTAATGTGAAATCTAATCTGCCGTCTGTAAATGACGCAGATAAGAATGCCAAAGATGTTGCGGGCAATCCGATTGCCGGTAAAGACAATAAGTCTGCACCAATTACGGCCGAAAAAGCTGCCGATATCGTCAATAAAGCCGGTAACAATGCGGCAACCGTTTCCGACGTGTTGAATGCGGGTTGGAACCTGAAAAACAACGACGAAGCCCGCGACTTTGTGAAACCATACGACACCGTGGACTTCATCAACGGCAAAGGTACAAAAGCAGTTGTTGAAACAGCAGACAACCTGACCAGCACCGTGAAGTTTGATGTGGATGCGGGTGAAATTACTGCGGAAACCAAAGACGGTAAAGCTACGGGTAAAGTTGTAGGTCTGATTCCTGCCGATAAAAAACCTGCAGATTTGCTTAAAGCGGTAGAAGACGCGCAAAAAGCGGTTGATAAGTTGGCAAAAGATGCAGCGGCAACTCCGGAAGCGAAAAAAGCTGCCCAAGATGCACTTAAAGCAGCCCAAGCTGCGGCAGCTCCGTTGAACAAAGTGGCAACTGTCCAAAACGTTGCGGATATGATTAACGCATCCGGCTTTACGCTGAAGACTTCTGCAACTGCCGCCGGTAAGAAAGATCCTGCATCTACCGGTGATGAAGTGATCAACCCGGGCAAAGCAGTTGAAATGATTGCAGGTAAAAACTTAACTGTGAAACAAGAAGCGAACGGTAAAGTGACCTATGCAACCAAAGACGATGTGAATTTCAACAGCCTGTCTCTCGGAACCTCGCAACATGCTCCGACTTTAAGTGCTGCTGAAGATGGATCGCTGAAGCTTGGCAGCAAGGACAATCAGGCACCCGTCCGTATATCTAATGTTGCTCCGGGTATAAAAGATGGTGATGCTGTGAATGTAAGTCAGCTCAAAGGCGTTACAAAAGATCTTGAAGATAAGATCGATGGTGTAGCAGCCGGCTCGAATGCTGCTGCATCCCTGCCTCAGGTCTACCTGCCGGGTAAATCTATGGTTGCCGCATCAGTCGGCACCTACGGTTCTCAAGGTGCTTTGGCTGTTGGTTACTCCAGTATCAGCGATAATGGAAAATGGTTGATTAAAGGTCAAGTCAACGTCAATACTAAAGCCAAAACCGGTGGCGGTGTCGGCGTCGGCTACCTCTGGTAAACCAAGTTGAAAAACCTCCGTATTGTATTCAATACGGAGGTTTTTTATATGGCTTGTAGCGTATTGCAAAATATGATATCCCTACAAATATATCAAACTAACAATAAGTCGATATCTCTATCTGCCTCAAACTGAAAGCTAAATAAAACATCCTATTTAAATAAAAACCTGTGTTCAGATAATCAGTTGATTCCCATCTGGGTGAAAATCTATTCCATTGGATAAACTGCATTTCATCCAACTGTTAGGGTTGTATCCACGGCATATTAAAATACAGTCTAAAAGAATAAAACAATGCCGTCTGAAATCTTCAGACGGCATTGTTTTTGAATTACCCTCTAAGGAACGTTACACCGCTCAACCTCGATTGCATAATCGCCGTTTTCATTGCAGACAATGCTTTCGGACGAACAAAGTTACGACGGTATGCCAACACGACCCGACGGCTCGGTGCAGTACCCTCAAAAGGAATGATACTGAAAAGCATATGGTCGTTTTCAGTCAGTGCAGTTGCCGGTAATACACTGATTGCCAGACCGCTTGCAACCATATGGCGAATCGTGTTAATCGAACTGCCCTGCAATGTATTGGTCAAACCCTGTATGCGTTGTTTGGCAGCCAACTCAGAGCAACTTGACAACACTTGATCCCGCATACAATTCCCTTCCGTAAGCAACAAAACCTGTTCTTCGCCCAACATTTTAGACGACACGGCATCAAGCTCTTCAAACGGATGCCCCTTGGGAACAATGACGAAGAACGGTTCGTCATACAACGGTTCGGTAACGATACCCGGTTCCTGAAACGGCTCTGCTACGATAATTGCGTCAACATCTCCACGCTTAAGAGATTCAGTCAACGTATGCGTATAGTTCTCCTCCAACATCAGAGGCATCTTAGGTGCAGTACGACGCAGAGAAACAATCAACTTTGGTAACAGGTAGGGAGCAACTGTGAAAATTAATCCAAGTTTGAATGCCCCCTCCAACTCATTCTGCTCTTCATTTGCCAAATGCCTTATAAGCTCCGCCTCCTCAAGCACTTTACGTGCCTGAGCAACGATGCGTTCCCCTGCCTCCGTCGTAATAATATCATTACTACTCCGGTCAAACAGGGAAACAGCAAGCTCCTCTTCCAGCTTCTTAATAGCAATGGATAAAGTGGGCTGACTGACAAAACAACGCCGTGCAGCGCGACCGAAATGACGTTCCTGAGCAACTGCGACGATGTACCGTAATTCGGTCAAGGTCATGAACTATACCTTTTTCTGTTCAGGTAATGTAATGTTCAATTCCAGAACATCCACACCATCCTGCTTCTCTTGAGAAATACGGATATTATCCAAGGAAACATTCACATACTTAGACAAAACTTCCATCAATTCTTTACGCAAAGTCGGCAAATAATCGGGAGCCTGACCTTCTTGAGCACGCTCTTGGGCAATGATAATTTGAAGACGATCTCGTGCGACAGTTGCCGTTTTCTGCTTTCTACCAAATAAAAGATCAATTAATGACATACGTTAACCTCCAAACAGACGTTTGAAGAAGCCTTTTTTCTCAACTTCTAAGAAACGCATTTCACGATTTTCACCCAATAGACGGGCAATTACGTCCTTATAAGCTTCAGAAGCAACCACGCTGTCTTGATGAATAACAGGCTCACCTGAGTTAGATGCCTGCAAAACGTTTTGCGATTCCGGAATCACACCAATCAAGGGAATACGCAAAATGTCACAAATATCCTGTACTGAAAGCATTTCACCTTTAGCTACACGTTCAGGAGAGTAACGAGTAATCAACAAATGCTCCTTAACCGAACCACCTTGCTCTGCTTTACGTGATTTACTTTGTAGAATGCCTAAAATTCTGTCAGAGTCTCGAACACTGGAAACCTCCGGATTGGTCGTTACAATGGCTTCATCGGCAAAATATAATGCCATCAATGCACCTTGCTCAATACCGGCAGGAGAATCACAAATAATATATTCGAAACCCATTTTCTTACTACCCAACTCTTTCATGACCTTCTCTACACCCTCACGTGTCAAAGCATCTTTATCCCGAGTTTGGGAAGCAGGCAGAATAAACAAATTTTCACAGTTTTTATCTTTAATCAATGCCTGATTAAGTGTCGCCTCACCTTGAATGACATTAATGAGGTCATAAACGACACGCCGCTCACAGCCCATAATTAAGTCAAGATTACGTAAGCCAACATCAAAATCAATCACCGCAGTTTTGTATCCGCGCAATGCCAAACCTGTTGCAATACTGGCACTGGTAGTCGTTTTACCAACACCACCCTTACCAGAAGTTACTACAATAATTTTTGCCACAATATGTCCTTTTTCAAATATCAAACAATTACTCTGAATCAATTGCACTGATAACCAAACGATTATCCTGCAACAATATCTGTACCGGCTGTTTATGCAAATGATCCGGCAAATCTTGTTCAAAATTGCGGTAAATACCAGCTATGGAAACTAACTCTGCCTGCATAGAATGAATAAATATACGTGCGGAAGTATCACCTTTTGCACCAGCTAAGGCCCGTCCCCTCATTGGAGCATAAATATGTATATTACCGTCTGCAATCAACTCTGCACCTTGACTGACAGCACCGGTTACAATTAAATCTCCATCTTCAGCATAAACCTGTTGGCCAGTACGGACAGAGGTTGTAACCAATACCGTTTTTCTCGTTTTCAGCTCATCGGCAGTTTCTTGCACCTCAATCTGATCCTGTTCTCTAATATTTTCTAGATGAGATGAACAGAAAAGCAAATGATACTTCGCTGCCACGGCAGCCCATCGCTCATCAGGATGTTTAAGACCTAAAATCTGCATACCATGTCTCGAAAAAAGTGAAACCAATACAGCAAGATCTAAAGACTCAGGATAATCAAACTCTTGAACATCCAACATAAAAGGAACGACACCAGATTCCTGGAATTTCTTCCCCAATTTGACTAAAACATTTTCCAAATCAAGCAAATCTGATGTATGCAAACAAATAGATAATACATCTATCTTTGTCGATTTTATATCGAAGGCATTAATCATAGATAAAACTATAGAATTTTTTAATGATATAAGTTTACCGCGCAAACCTTAGCTATTCAATTAATATTTGAAAACACAATACTCAATGAATCATTAACCTTCAAATATTATGTAAAAATAACGCCATCTATTTCTAAATAGATGGCGTTATATGCTTAAAATTACTCAGCCACTGGTTTATCAACTAATTCAACCAAAGCCAATGGGGCATTATCGCCCTTACGGAACCCATATTTCAATACTCGAACATAACCACCATTACGAGTAGAGAAACGAGGACCCAAATCACCAAATAATTTCACTACAACATCACGATCACGAGTTCGGTCAAATGCCAAACGATGATTAGCCAAAGATGGTTTCTTACCCAATGTAATCAATGGTTCAACCACACGGCGTAATTCCTTTGCTTTAGGCAAAGTTGTTACAATAGTCTCGTGAGTCAACAATGAATTCGCCATATTACGCAACATTGCAGCGCGATGGCTACTTGTACGGTTTAATTTGCGATTGCCATTACGATGACGCATATTAATTATCCTTTAATTCTTCATTAAGGCTTTTCTAAGCCTACGGGTGGCCAAGCTTCCAACTTAGAACCCAGTGTCAAACCTTTAGATGCCAATACTTCTTTAATTTCATTTAAAGATTTTCGCCCTAAATTCGGAGTTTTAAGAAGCTCAGTTTCAGTGCGTTGAATCAAATCGCCAATATAATAAATATCTTCAGCTTTCAGACAATTAGCTGAACGTACTGTCAATTCCAAATCGTCTACAGGACGCAAGAGAACAGGGTCAATAGGGGGAGCTTTTTCTTCAACTTCCTCTACAGGTGTACCCTGTAAATCAGCAAAAATAGACATCTGATCAATTAAAATACGTGCCGCACTGCGCACAGCTTCCTCAGGATCAATTGAACCATCAGTCTCAATATCTAAAACCAATTTATCAAGATCTGTCCGTTGCTCTACACGTGCAGGTTCAACTTCAAAGCTAACACGGCTGATGGGCGAAAAGCTCGCATCCAACTGGATTGAACCAATCTGACGATTCTCATCACGAACAACCTGACGACCCGAAACAGATTGATAACCACGACCTTGCTCTACTTTAATCTCCATTTCAATTTGACCATTATTAGCCAAATGACAAATGATATGGTCAGGATTCAGGATTTCTACATCATGCGGCAATTCAATATCACCTGCAGATACCACACCAGAACCTGACTTCTTCAACGTAAGTTGAACTTGGCTACGCCCGTGGAGTTTAAATACAATACCCTTAACATTCAACAAGATATCAACAACATCTTCTTGAACCCCGTCAAGGGTAGAATATTCATGCAAAACACCGGTAATAGCCACCTCTGTAGGAGCAAAACCATTCATGGATGACAGTAAGATACGACGCAAAGCATTACCTAAAGTATGACCGAAACCACGCTCAAATGGTTGCATAGATACTCTTGCATGAGTTGCAGAAAAAGTATTTACATCAATTTGACGAGGCTTCAAAAATTCGGTTGTGCTATTCTGCATTTAACTGTCCCTCACTGAGCTAGCATTATTTAGAGTAGAACTCTACCACCAGCTGTTCATTAATATCACCGGTCAATTCCGCGCGATCTGGCATATTCTTGAATATACCCTCAAGTTTATTAGCATCCACAGCAACCCAACCAGGCAAACCAACTTGAGTAGCCAGACTCAATGCCTCTTGAATACGTACTTGCTTTTTAGCTTTTTCGCGAATAGAGACAACATCACCAGCCTTCACTTGGAAAGAGGGAATATTTACAACTTGCCCATTAACAGCTATAGCCTTGTGGGAGACAAGTTGTCTTGCTTCTGCACGAGTAGAGCCAAAACCCATACGATAAACAACATTATCCAAACGAGACTCTAACAACTGCAATAGCAACTCGCCGGTAGATCCTTTGCGACGCTCTGCTTCCGCGAAATAACGGCGGAACTGACGCTCTAATACGCCATAAATGCGACGAATTTTTTGCTTTTCACGCAACTGCAAACCATAGTCCGACAAACGTGGTTTTTTTCCACCATGCTGACCAGGAGCAGAATCAATTTTACATTTGGAATCCAAAGAGCGGCGTGCACTCTTCAAAAACAAATCTGTACCTTCACGACGTGCTAATTTACATTTAGGGCCAATATAACGTGCCATGTTTTAAATCACTCCAATATTAAATACGACGTTTTTTAGGCGGACGGCAACCGTTATGAGGCAACGGGGTAACGTCAGTAATGCTGGTAATCTTGAAACCAAGAGCGTTTAAAGCACGTACAGATGATTCGCGACCAGGGCCAGGGCCTTTAATGCGAACTTCTAAATTTTTAACGCCATACTCTTGGGCAACTTTACCAGCTGCTTCAGCTGCAACTTGTGCTGCAAATGGTGTACTTTTACGAGAACCTTTAAAACCAGCGCCGCCAGAGGTAGCCCAAGACAATGCATTGCCTTGACGGTCAGTGATTGTAATGATGGTATTGTTGAAAGATGCATGAACGTGAACAATACCTTCGCTTACGGTTTTACGTACTTTTTTACGTACACGCGAAGCTGTGTTTGCTTTAGCCATTAATCAAATTCCTTAAAATTTATTTCTTACCGGCAATCGCTTTGCGCGGACCTTTACGGGTACGAGCATTTGTGCGAGTGCGTTGACCACGACAAGGCAAGCCACGACGATGACGGAAGCCACGATAGCAACCCATATCAATCAGTCGCTTGATGCTCATTGTTACTTCACGACGCAAATCACCTTCAACTTCATATTTAGCAACTTGTTCACGCAAAGCGTCTAATTGAGCCTCGTCCAAATCTTTTGCTTTAGTAGTAGGAGCAATATTTGCTGCCTCACAAATCAATTTAGCACGAGTCGCACCAATACCGTAAATAGCCTGAAGACCAATCACGATATGAGCGTTATTAGGGATATTTACCCCTGCAATACGAGCCATATTTTTTCCTTTTTAGGGTAAAGTGTGTCACTATATCACAGAATCACATTAAAAGAAATATTCTATTAACCTTGACGCTGTTTATGACGGGGATCAGTACAAATTACACGAACCACACGATTTCGGCGAATAATCTTACAATTGCGACAAATTTTCTTAACGGATGGTTGTACACGCATCATATTTTCCTTTTTGGTTTATCTTGCTCTAAAAACAATTCGAGCTCTAGTTAAATCGTAAGGCGTCAGTTCCACTGTAACCTTATCTCCCGGAGAAATACGGATGTAATGCATCCGCATCTTTCCGGAAATATGACCTAATACTATATGGTCATTCTCTAGTTTTACTTTAAAAGTAGCATTAGGTAAAGTTTCAAGGATTTCACCCTGCATTTGAATAGTATCTTCTTTTGCCATAATTCTATTTCCGAGAAAATGACTTCACGTCTGAACGGCTCATTAACTTATCATACTGCTGAGTAAGCCTGTATGAATTTATCTGCGTACTAAAATCCATCGTCACAACAACTAGAATCAGTAAAGAAGTACCTCCCAAATAAAAAGGCACATTTAGAAACGTAGTTAAGAGCTCCGGAATTAAACAAATAATCGTAATATAGAGTGCCCCAAACAATGTTAAATGCAATACAACTTTTTCTAAATATCTAGAAGTTTGTTCACCAGGTCTAATCCCAGGAACAAAAGCACCACTCTTCTTCAAATTCTCCGCCATCTCCTTAGGGCTGAAGGCCAAAGCCGTATAAAAATAGCAGAAGAAAATTACTGTCACCGCAAATAAAACAATGTACAGAATTTGGCCGTGCTGCAATAATCCTGCTATTGTATGCAAAATATTATTTGGATCAGCTGAACCAAGCCAACCCAAAAGAGTAGATGGAAACAGAATAATACTAGAAGCAAAAATAGGAGGAATAACACCAGCCATATTTAACTTAAAAGGCATGTGCGTATTCTGACCGCCCAACCCGCTATTAAACTGGCGTTTAGCATAATGAATAGGAATCTTACGCTGTGCACTTTCAAAATATACAACCAAATAAATTAATAATAAGGCACCAAAAGCAATAAATAATGCCATCAACATGCTCATAGCACCTTGATTTGTCAAGGTAATGATCCTCGTAATACCTGATGGAATGCCTGAAGCTATGCCAGCCGTAATAATCAGAGAAATTCCGTTCCCAATACCTCTTTCAGTAATCTGCTCGCCAAGCCACATAAGGAACATAGTTCCTGTTACCAAAGAAACTATGGTGGAAACATGAAACTCAAATGAGCTTGTTACAACAACTCCCTGCTGAAATACAAAGGACGCAACACCTAAACTCTGTAGTATTGCTAATAATACAGTGCCATATCTAGTATATTTCGTAATTAACTTTCTACCAGCTTCACCTTCTTTTTTTAGTGCCTTTAATGAGGGTAAAATTTCTGAAGCCAGCTGAACAATAATGGATGCAGAAATATACGGCATAATGCCTATTGCAAATATACTAAAGCGCTCTAACGATCCACCGGAAAACATATTTAACATTCCTAGGATACCGTTCCCAGCGCTTTCGTATAACTTGGCTAAAGCAACAGCATCAACTCCAGGAACGGGTATATGAGCACCAATTCGAAAAACAATTAACGCCCCAAATAGAAATAAAAGACGTTTCTTAAGATCTCCAAAATTGGACAAAGCTGATGACAATTGCTGTTTAGCCACAATAATTAAACCTTATATCTCAATCTTGCCACCAATAGCTTCAATTGCAGCCTTAGCACCTTTAGTAGCTTTTACACCTTTCAAGGTAACCGCTTTCGAAATTTCACCAGAAGCAATAACTTTTACATTAGAAGCATTTGCGGGAATCAGACCAGCTTGCTTCAGAGCTAAGACATCAATTTCATCAACAGCTATCAGATTCAATTCACTTAGACGAACTTCAGCATTAGCAGCAGCAGTCAAAGATTTAAAACCACGTTTTGGCAGACGACGTTGCAAAGGCATTTGACCGCCTTCAAAACCTACCTTGTGGAAACCACCAGCACGGCTTTTTTGACCTTTATGACCACGACCAGCTGTCTTACCCAAGCCGCTACCAATACCACGACCTACACGACGACTAGCGTGAGTAGACCCTTCAGCAGGTTGAATAGTATTCAAAAACATATCAAGACTCCACTTTCAACAAGTAGCTGATTTTATTAATCATGCCACGGTTTTCAGGGGTATCCAAAACCTCCACTACATGCTCGCGGCGACGCAAACCTAAACCACGAGCACAAGCGCGATGAGATTCAATTGTACCAATCAAGCTCTTAACCAAAGTAACTTTAATCTTTTTTTGCTCACTCATGGTTTACTCCCAAAATATCTTCTACTGTCAACCCGCGTTTAGCAGCAATATCAGCAGGAGTATACAGTTTAGATAAACCGTCTAATGTAGCTCGTACAATATTGTAAGGATTAGTAGAGCCATGTACTTTAGCTGAAATGTTATGGATACCCATAGCATCAAATACTAAACGCATTGGACCACCGGCTTTCACACCACTACCTTCTTTAGCAGGTTGCATAAATACTTTGGTAGCACCATGACAACCAATAACTTCGTGATGAATCGTACCATTTTTCAAAGGTACTTTAATCATAGAGCGACGAGCTTGATCCATTGCTTTTTGAACAGCAACCGGTACTTCTTTTGATTTACCCTTACCCATACCGATACGACCATCTCCATCACCAACAACAGTCAGCGCAGAGAAAGCCATAATACGACCACCTTTAACTACTTTAGTTACGCGATTAACTGCGACCATCTTTTCAATCAGACCGTCACCGCGTTCTTCAATTTCATGTTTTGCCATCTGAAAGTCTCCAAATATTAGAAGCTTAAACCATTTTCACGTGCAGCTTCAGCCAAAGCTTTCACACGACCGTGATATTGGAAACCTGAACGGTCAAAAGCAACTTTTTCAACACCTACTGCTTTAGCTTTTTCAGCAATACGCTTACCAACTACAGCTGCTGCTTCAACGTTGCCACCTGATTTCAGGCTACTACGTACTTCAGCTTCCAATGTAGAGGCTTGAGCCAATACTTTATCACCTTCAGCACTAATTACTTGAGCATAAATATGATTATTGCTGCGGAACACACATAATCTTACCATTTTCAAGTCCGCGATACGTGCACGGGTTTTGCGTGCACGACGGAGTCGGGTTGCATGTTTATCCATTAGTGAACCTCAATTATTTTTTCTTGGCTTCTTTCATCACTACTACTTCACCTACATAACGAACACCTTTGCCTTTATAAGGTTCAGGAGAACGGAATGCACGAATTTCAGCAGCGACTTGGCCAACCACTTGTTTATCTGCACCAGTCAAAATAATTTCTGTTTGACTAGGTGTTTGAACAGAAACACCTTCAGGCATTTCATACACAATCGGATGAGAGAAACCCAAAGACAAGTTTAAAACTTTACCTTGAGCTTGGGCACGATAACCCACACCAATTAATTGAAGTTTTTTCTCAAAACCTTCTGAAACACCCTTAACCATGTTATTAACCAATGCACGAGCAGTACCAGACATAGCATTAGCCTGCTTACTGTTATTTTTTGCAGCAAAAGTCAATTTACCATCGTTCAATTCAATAGCAACATCGGAATGCAAAGGAAAAGACAATTCGCCATTTTTACCTTTGATTACCAATGCATCTGTTCCGAATTTTACTTCTACACCAGCAGGAACAGTCACTGGGTTTTTTGCGACGCGTGACATTTACTTTTCTCCACTAGGCTACGATGCACAACAACTCACCACCAACACCCTCAGAACGGGCTTTGCGATCAGTCATCACACCTTTAGAAGTACTAACAATAGCAACACCCAAGCCATTCATTACACTAGGGATCTCGCTGGATGCTTTGTAAATACGCAAACCTGGACGTGAAACACGTTTGATTTGCTCAATCACAGGACGACCTGCATAGTATTTCAATTGAATTTCCAATACCGGTTTTGCATCAGCAGAAACCGTAAAATCCTCGATATAACCTTCATCTTTCAAAACTTTTGCAATTGCGCATTTCAATTTAGAGGAAGGCATGGCAACTGTTGCTTTATTAGCACGTTGCGCATTGCGAACACGAGTCAACATATCGGAAATAGGATCATGCATACTCATTATTTATACTCCTATTACCAGCTAGCTTTAACAACACCAGGAATCTCGCCACGCATAGCGATTTCACGGATTTTAATACGGCCCAAACCAAATTTACGGAAAGTGCCACGAGGACGACCTGTTAAAGCACAACGACGACGTTGACGCACAGGTGCTGCATTACGAGGAATGGATTGAAATTTCAAACGTGCCTCAAAACGCTCTTCTTCAGTCGCATTTGCATCATTAATAACAGCAAAAATTGCCTCACGTTTAGCTGCAAATTTTTTTGCCAATGCCTGACGTTTCAGCTCACGATTAATAAGTGCTTTCTTAGCCATGATTATCCTTTAAACGGAAACTTGAACAGTGACAACAAAGCTTTCGCTTCTTCATCAGTTTTTGCGGTAGTTGTAATTGTAATATTCAAACCACGCAAAGCATCAATTTTATCGTATTC
The DNA here is from genome assembly GCF_014596375.1 of Neisseria sp. RH3002v2f. Lineage (NCBI taxonomy): Bacteria > Pseudomonadati > Pseudomonadota > Betaproteobacteria > Neisseriales > Neisseriaceae > Neisseria > Neisseria sp. RH3002v2f. Next base: position 49,655 of record NZ_MAYZ01000024.1, on the reverse strand, counting down.
AATTTCCGGGAAAATAATTTGCTCACGAACGCCCATATTGTAATTGCCACGACCATCAAATGATTTACCGCTTACACCACGGAAGTCACGTACACGAGGCAATGCAATAGTAATCAAACGATCTAAGAATTCAAACATTTGATCACGACGCAATGTTACTTTGCAACCAACCGGATAGTTATCACGGATTTTAAAACCTGCGATAGATTTACGAGCAACCGTAACAACCGGTTTTTGGCCAGCAATTTTCTCTAAATCTGAAACAGCATGCTCCATGACTTTTTTATCAGCAACGGCCTCACCTACACCCATATTTAAGGTGATTTTCTCAATACGCGGAACTTCCATTACTGATTTGTAACCAAATTGCTTAACCAGTTCAGGAACAACTGTATTTTTATAAAACTCTCTTAAACGAGCCATGTTATCTCCTTATGCTCCAATGATAGAGCCATTTGATTTGAAGAAACGAACGCGTTTAACTTTGCCTTCATTTTCAATCAGCTTAATACCAACACGGTCTGCTTTATTAGTTTCTGGATTCAGGATTGCAACATTAGAAATATCTAAAGGCATTTCTTTAGTAATAATGCCACCCTCAATACCACGCATCGGATTAGGTTTTTGATGGCGTTTCACAACATTCACACCTTCAACAACAACTTTATCACCCAATACTCGAACTACCTGACCTTGCTTACCTTTATCTTTACCGGCAATTACTACAACCTGATCGCCTTTAATGATTTTATTCATCGCGCTATTCCTTATAATACTTCAGGCGCCAATGAAACGATTTTCATAAATCGCTCAGTACGCAATTCACGGGTTACCGGACCAAAAATACGAGTACCCAAGGGTTCAAGTTTATTATTCAACAATACAGCAGCGTTATTATCAAATTTAATTAACGCGCCATCTGGACGACGCACACCCTTAGCAGTACGAACAACTACTGCATTGTATACATCACCTTTTTTGACGCGGCCACGCGGGGCTGCATCTTTAACTGCAACTTTAATAATATCGCCAACAGAAGCGTAGCGACGCTTAGATCCGCCCAATACTTTGATACACATTACACGTCGTGCACCAGAGTTATCAGCCACATCTAAGATGGTCTGCATTTGAATCATATTAGTACCTTTAAATTAACCAACTTAATTTACCACTTTCATATAACTTGCATCTAACTACAGCTGCTTATTAAATGAAACCATCAAGGTTCTAGTAAACCAGTCTTGGATCCCGAAGGGGAGAACTTCCAGAAGAAACTGAAAGATAAGAAACGAAGTTTACACTCAAATTTACTTTGGCGCAATACTTCGTTTCCTATTAAAGCTAACTGTCTTAATTTCTAAACAGCACGTGCCTTCTCAACCAGTTCTTTAACAACCCAAGATTTGGTTTTTGACAGTGGACGAGTCTCCGCAATTACTACTACATCACCAATCCCATATTGATTACTTTCATCATGGGCATGGATTTTAGTTGATAAACGGATAATTTTACCGTACAGAGGATGTTTTACTTTACGTTCAACCAATACCGTAACGGTTTTGTCCATCTTGTCGCTTACCACTTTGCCTTGCAAAGTACGAACATTTTTATTTTCGCTCATTACTTAGCACCTTTTTCAGTTAAAATGGTTTTAATACGAGCAATATCGCGACGTACACGTTTTAATTCACTTGGTTTACCCAACTGACCAGTTGCATTTTGCATACGTAAGCCAAATTGAGCCTTCAACAAGTCCAACAAATCTGCATTTAATTGCTCAATAGATTTGTCTTTCAATTCATTTGCTTTCATTATTGACCTACCTGTCTTACTACAAAGGTCGTAGGAATAGGCAATTTGGCAGCAGCTAATTCAAATGCTTCACGAGCCAAAGCCTCTGGAACACCATCCATTTCATACAACACTTTGCCTGGTTTGATTTCGGCAATGTAATATTCCACGTTACCTTTACCGCCACCCATACGAACTTGAATAGGTTTCTCAGTAATTGGTTTGTCAGGGAATACACGAATCCAAATACGACCACCACGTTTAATGTGGCGAGTCATCGTACGACGAGCAGCTTCGATCTGGCGGGCAGTCAAACGACCACGACCAACGGCTTTCAAACCGAACTCACCGAAACTTACTTTGTTACCGCGAGTAGCAATACCAGTATTGCGACCTTTTTGTTGCTTGCGGTATTTCAGTCTAGTTGGCTGCAGCATTACGTCCACCTGCCTTTCTTTGTTTCTTTTCATGCTCAGGTTTAGCTGAAGTCTTCACATTACCTTCAGTATAAACCCAAACTTTCAGACCCAGCACGCCATAAGTGGTATGAGCTTCGCTAGTCGCATAATCTACGTTTGCACGCAAAGTATGCAGAGGTACACGACCTTCACGATACCATTCGCTACGAGCAATATCCGCACCATTCAGACGACCTGAGGTCATAATCTTGATACCTTTTGCTCCTGAACGCATAGCATTTTGCATAGCACGTTTCATAGCACGGCGGAATTGAACGCGTTTTTCCAATTGCTGAGCAATACCATCAGCAATAATTTGTGCATCCAATTCAGGTTTACGGATTTCTTCAATATTCACATGAACAGGCACACCCATCAAGGCTTGCAAATCACGTTTCAGAACTTCGATATCCTCACCTTTTTTACCAATTACTACGCCTGGACGGGCGGAATGGATGGTAATACGTGCAGATTTTGCAGGACGTTCAATAACTACGCGACCAACAGAAGCATTCGCCAATTTTTTACGCAGGTAGTTACGAACATCAATATCTTGTTTCAAAACAGCAGAAAAGTCGGTGCTTTTAGCAAACCATTTTGAAGCCCAGTCTTTAGTTACCGCCAGGCGAAAGCCTGTAGGGTTAATCTTTTGTCCCATAGCTTTTCCTTAGTTGCCCACTGTCACATTGATATGACAAGTTTGTTTTTCAATGCGGTTACCGCGACCTTTGGCACGAGCTTGGAAACGTTTCAAGCTTGGACCTTTGTCAACAAAGATAGTTACTACTTTCAACTCATCAATGTCAGCACCGTTATTGTGCTCAGCATTAGCAATAGCTGATTCCAATACTTTTTTAATCAACTCAGCACCTTTTTTAGGACTGAAAGTCAAAATATTCAAAGCTTGGGCAACGTCTTTACCACGAATCAAATCAGCTACCAAACGAGCCTTTTGAGCAGAGATACGGGCATTTTTATGTTGTGCATTTACTCTCATGATTCACCTTATTTCTTTTTAGCCTTTTTATCAGCCAGGTGGCCTTTAAAGGTACGGGTCAATGAGAATTCACCTAATTTATGACCAACCATGTTATCACTGATAAACACGGGCACATGAGTGCGGCCGTTGTGTACAGCAATGGTCAGACCGATAAAATCAGGCAGAATGGTAGAACGACGAGACCAAGTTTTAATCGGGCGCTTATCGTTGCTTGCACGAGCAGCATCTACTTTTTTCAGCAAATGCAGGTCTACATATGGGCCTTTTTTCAATGAACGAGCCATACTAATTAACCTTTATTTGAGTAACGACGACGAACAATCATGTTATCCGTGCGTTTGTTATTACGAGTGCGGTAGCCTTTAGCAGGAGTACCCCATGGGCTAACCGGTTCGCGAGCTTCACCGGTACGACCTTCACCACCACCATGCGGGTGATCGACAGGGTTCATGACAACACCACGAACGGTCGGACGAATACCGCGCCAACGATTAGCACCGGCTTTACCGATTTTCTTCAGGCTTTGCTCTTCGTTACCGACTTCACCGATGGTTGCACGGCAATTTACGTTGATTTTACGAACTTCGCCAGAGCGCAGACGGACTTGAGCGTATGCGCCTTCTTTAGCCAGCAATACCGCAGAAGCACCGGCAGAACGTGCAATTTGTGCACCTTTACCAGGTTTCATTTCGATACAGTGGATAGTCGTACCAACGGGAATATTGCGGATCGGCAGGGTGTTACCTACTTTGATGGCAGCTTCAGCACCGGAAACCAATACAGCACCGGCTTGAATACCGCGAGGAGCGATGATGTAGCGACGTTCGCCGTCTGCATAGCACAACAATGCAATAAAGGCAGTGCGGTTAGGATCGTATTCGATACGCTCTACTTTTGCAGGGATACCGTCTTTGTTACGTTTAAAGTCTACAACACGGTAATGGTGTTTATGACCGCCGCCTTTATGACGGGTGGTGATATGACCATTATGGTTACGACCGGCAGTAGAATTTTTCTTTTCGAGCAAAGGTGCATAAGGCGCACCTTTGTGCAAACCTTCTGTTACCACGCGAACCATGCCGCGACGGCCTGCAGAAGTTGGCTTCATTTTAACGATTGCCATTTTGTTTATTCCTTATCTGCAGCTGCAGCAGCGGCTTCCAAATCCAACTCTTGACCGGCTGCCAAGCTTACATAAGCTTTTTTAACATCGCTGCGGCGGCCCAAAGTACGACCAAAACGCTTAGTTTTGCCTTTAGTTGTAACGGTAGTTACAGAAGCAACTTGAACACCAAACAGCAGCTCAACAGCAGCTTTGATTTCAGGTTTGGTTGCATTTGCCAAGACTTTAAACGTCATTTGGTTGCGTTTTTCAGCCAATACGTTGCTTTTTTCAGAAACGATAGGTGCCAAAATCACTTGAGTCAAACGTTGTTGATTCATACCCATTGCTCCTCTAATTGTGCAACTGCATCTTTAGTGATGATTACTTTTTTGTAACGCAGCAAGCTGTAAGGATCAACTTGTTGAGCTTCCAAAACCAACACGTTTGGCAAGTTGCGTGAAGCCAAGTAAACATTCTCGTCGAGCTGTTTGGTTACAAACAACACTTGCTCCAGACCCAGATTTTTCACTTGTTCAGCAAAAACTTTGGTTTTAGGAGTTTCAGCAGTCAACGCTTCGATAGCAAACAAACGCTCGTCACGAGCCAATTGGGACAGAATAGTCGCCATACCAGCACGGTACATTTTACGGTTTACTTTTTGAGTGAAGTTTTCGTCAGGTTTGTTCGGGAACGCGCGACCACCTTTACGCCACAGCGGAGAAGAAGTCATACCGGAACGTGCACGGCCGGTACCTTTTTGACGCCATGGTTTTTTGGTTGAATGTTTTACTTCGGCACGGGTTTTTTGAGCGCGGTTACCAGAGCGGGCGTTTGCCAGGTAGGCATTTACCAGCTGATGAACCAACGCTTCATTGTATTCGCGAGCGAACAAAGCATCAGAAACAGATAGACTGCCTGAGACTTGTCCTTTAGCGTCAATTACTTTCAATTCCATTACGCACCTACTTTCACGCTAGGACGAACTACAACATCGCTGTTGACCGCACCTGGAACAGCACCCTTGACCAACAGCAGTTGGCGTTCTGCATCAACACGTACAACTTCCAGTTTTTGGACAGTTGCTTTGGTGTTACCGTATTGACCAGCCATGCGTTTACCAGGGAACACGCGACCCGGGTCTTGCGCCATCCCGATAGAGCCTGGAACACGGTGAGAACGGGAGTTACCGTGAGAAGTACGTTGAGCACCGAAGTTATGACGTTTGATTGTACCGGAGAAACCTTTACCTTTAGAGGTACCGGTTACATCAACCAGTTGACCGACTTCAAACATAGAAACGGTAATTTCGTCACCGGCCTTCAATTCAGCCAGTTTTTCTTCAGTCAAAGCAAACTCAATCAAACCGCGACCGGCTTCAACACCTGCTTTTGCAAAGTGTCCAGCTTCAGCTTTATTGACACGGTTAGCTTTCTTCTGACCAAAGGTAACTTGAACGGCAGTATAGCCGTCAGCATCTTTGGATTTTACTTGTGTAACGCGGTTGGCAGACATATCCAAAACGGTTACCGGAACAGAAACACCTTGTTCGTCGAACACGCGGGTCATACCAACTTTGCGCCCAACCAGACCTAAAGTCATGATTATTTTCCTTTTAAAGTAAAGGGACAGGCTACGATTGGCCTGTCTTTCAGACAAAGTTAAACTTGGAACGAATGTACCAAGTCAGACATTATATCTGACAAGTCAAAGAAATATCAACAAAAATATCTTAAATATGCCGCCTGAAGCGTTTTGAATCTTCAGACGGCATAGGGTCGGACTCTTTAAAAAGGCCTGTATCCAATCATCACAGCGTATCCATCTTTCTTCGACAAACCGGAATATGGTTGATGACTGCATCCATTATTTCTTTGAGATGAAAACATTTAAGATTGAAGACTCGCTGACACCTGTCGTACCGACAAGCAAGACATCCAAAGGACGGAAAGCAACTGCTGTGACCTTTTGCCCGATTTCAGAAATACGTTAACGATGCATATGCACCCCTACCAGCCAAACCAAGAGGCAAACGTGCTAATCATCCCTCCAATCGCTTTTGCAGCACCGCCGATCAACGTCCCAACGCCGCTCGCTATCGTTGAAACAACTTCTTTAACCGAGCCTCCCGCAGCCCCCAATATTTTCTCCAGCACACTGCCGATACTGCTGTCGATTTCTTACCGCTCCTCCTGTTTGCGGCGGCTGGTATCTCGTTCGATTTCTTCCACATTAATCCTCTCTGCCACAATCACCCGTTTTTCAGACGGCATATACGTCTCGAACACACTTTCTCCTCCAAAAAGTTTTCCAAGGCGGCGTTCGGACGGACGGCTTCCGCATCCCAATTCCACCCTTTCATCGCCATATCACACTGATTAATCGCAACAAGCAACCGGTCTATACGACCTTCCCTGCTCTTCTTCAATGTATTGATGATTACATTGTTAATCAGTTCGTATGATGTCCCCAAGTCCCAGGAGCCGCCGTCAAGCAGTACCAAAACCAAGTCGATTATAGGGCAAGCCTTCGAAAGGCGATGGATAAAACATATCCTGTTTTGTTCACTAAAAAATATTGGGTAATGCCGTCTGAAAATTTTTGAAACAAAAAATAAACCGACTTCTTTGGCATGTACTTCTTTAATTTTACCGTTTTGTCTTGAATCTGTTATTCCACCGCATATTTTCAAACGGCATAAAATAAAAAATCCCCAAGCATTTATTGCTTGGGGATTCTCAGTAGTCCTGATTATTGAACTTTGATTTCTACATCAACACCTGCAGGTAAGTCCAGCTTCATTAGTGCTTCAGTAGTTTTATCAGTCCAATCCACGATGTCCATCAGGCGCAAGTGGGTGCGGATTTCCAATTGTTCACGAGAAGTTTTATTCACGTGTGGAGAACGCAGAATGTTGAAGCGCTCGATTTTAGTCGGCAACGGAATCGGGCCTTTTACAACGGCACCAGTACGTTTTGCAGTTTCAACAATTTCTTGGGCAGAACGATCAATCAGGCTGTAATCATAAGCTTTCAGGCGGATACGGATTTTTTGGTTTGCCATTTATCAATATCCTTCAATTAAGCGATTACAGAAGAAACCACGCCGGCACCTACGGTACGGCCACCTTCGCGAATCGCAAAGCGCAGACCTTCTTCCATAGCGATAGGCGCAATCAGTTCTACAGTAATGGTTACGTTCTCACCCGGCATTACCATTTCTACACCTTCTTCCAAAGTAACCGCGCCGGTTACGTCGGTAGTACGGAAGTAGAATTGTGGACGGTAGTTAGCGAAGAACGGAGTGTGACGACCACCCTCTTCTTTGCTCAGTACGTATACTTCTGCTTTGAACTTGGTGTGAGGAGTGATAGTACCCGGTTTAGCCAATACTTGACCACGCTCTACGTCTTCACGTTTAGTACCACGCAGCAATACACCTACGTTGTCACCAGCTTGACCTTCGTCCAGCAGTTTGCGGAACATTTCAACACCGGTACAAGTGGTTTTTTGAGTTTCTTTCAGACCTACGATTTCGATCTCGTCACCAACGTGGATGATACCACGCTCTACACGACCGGTTACTACTGTACCGCGACCGGAAATAGAGAACACGTCTTCGATAGGCAACAAGAAAGGTTTGTCCACGGCACGCTCAGGAGTCGGGATGTAGCTGTCCAATGCAGCAGCCAATTCGAAGATTTTTTCTTCGTAAGCTGCGTCGCCTTCCAAGGCTTTCAGTGCAGAACCTTGTACGATCGGGCAGTCGTCACCTGGGAAGTCGTAGCTTGACAGCAAGTCACGGATTTCCATTTCAACCAGCTCCAACAGCTCGGCATCGTCAACCATGTCGCATTTGTTCATGAACACGATGATGTAAGGTACACCTACTTGGCGGGCCAACAGGATGTGTTCGCGAGTTTGCGGCATAGGACCGTCAGCTGCGGAACATACCAAGATCGCACCGTCCATTTGGGCAGCACCGGTAATCATGTTTTTAACGTAGTCGGCGTGACCCGGGCAGTCTACGTGTGCGTAGTGGCGGGTTTCGGTTTCGTATTCTACGTGTGAGGTATTAATGGTAATACCGCGGGCTTTTTCTTCAGGAGCGTTGTCGATTTGGTCGTAAGCTTTTGCAGCGCCACCAAATTTTTTAGCCAAAATAGTAGTCAAAGCAGCAGTCAGAGTGGTTTTACCATGGTCAACGTGACCGATGGTGCCAACGTTTACGTGCGGTTTGCTACGTTCAAATTTTTCCTTAGCCATGAGCTAATTCCTTTACATATAAAGATCGATTAAAGAACAATGGCCGTCTGAAAATTTATTTTCAGTTTCAGACGGCCTTTTCTGATTAGCCTTTGCGGGCTTCAGTTACAGCAGCAGCTACGTGAGCAGGAGCTTCAGCGTATTTTTTGAACTCCATGGAGTAAGTAGCGCGGCCTTGGGTTGCAGAACGCAGGTCGGTTGAGTAACCGAACATTTCTGCCAGAGGTACTTCGGCACGGACTTTCTTACCGCCGATACCGTCATCATCCATACCCAATACAACGCCACGACGACGGTTCAAGTCACCCATTACGTCACCCATGTATTCTTCAGGGGTTTCCACTTCAACTGCCATGATTGGCTCAAGCAGAGCAGGATTGGCTTTACGCATACCTTCTTTGAAGGCTTGAGAAGCAGCCAATTCGAAGGCCAGTTGAGAGGAGTCGACATCGTGTGAGGAACCGAAGATCAAACGTACGCGTACGTCAACTACTGGGTAACCTGCAACGATACCGTTAGGCAGGGTATCGCGGATACCTTTATCGACAGACGGAATAAATTCGCGAGGAATCACACCACCCTTAATTTCGTCGATAAATTCGTAGCCTGCACCACCCGGTTCCATAGGTTCCATTTTGATCACAACGTGACCGTATTGACCTTTACCACCAGATTGTTTGGCGTGTTTGTATTCAGCTTCAACTTCTTTGCGGATGGTTTCGCGGTAAGCCACTTGAGGCGCACCGATATTCGCTTCCACACCGAATTCACGTTTCATACGGTCTACAATAATTTCCAAGTGCAGCTCACCCATACCGGAAATAATGGTTTGACCGGATTCCTCGTCTGTACGGACACGGAAAGAAGGGTCTTCTTTAGCTAGACGGTTCAGGGCAATACCCATTTTCTCTTGGTCGGCTTTGGTTTTCGGCTCAACGGCAATATGGATTACCGGCTCAGGGAATTCCATGCGTTCCAAGATAATTGGTGCGCTTTCAGCACACAGGGTTTCACCGGTAGTAACGTCTTTCAGACCGATAGCGGCTGCAATATCACCAGCGCGTACTTCTTCGATTTCAGTACGGTCTGCAGCAGTCATTTGTACCAAACGGCCGATACGTTCACGAGTACCTTTTACTGAGTTCAATACGGTATCACCGGATTTCACAACGCCAGAGTAAACGCGGATAAAGGTCAATTGACCAACATATTTGTCGTTCAACATTTTGAACGCCAATGCAGAGAATTTCTCTTCATCGCTGGCTTGACGGCTGTCAGCTTCTTCAGTGTTAGGGTTAACACCTTGAACCGGAGGAATATCGGTAGGAGCAGGCAACAACTCTACAACTGCGTCCAACATACGTTGAACACCTTTGTTTTTAAATGCAGAACCGCACAACATAGGTTGGATTTCACCTGCTAAAGTACGTTGACGCAATGCACCTACGATTTCTTCTTCGGTCAGCTCATCGCCACCCAAGTATTTATCCATCAATTCTTCACTGGCTTCTGCTGCGGCTTCAATCATGTTTTGACGCCATTCCTCGGCAGTTTCAACCAATTCGGCAGGAATGTCGCCATAAGTAAAGGTCGTACCTTTATCGGCCTCATTCCAAATGATGGATTTCATTTTCAGCAGGTCAACAACACCGGTGAAACTGTCTTCTGCACCCACCGGAATAACAATAGGCACTGGGTTTGCACGCAAACGGGTTTTCATTTGCTCGACAACACGGAAGAAGTTTGCACCTTGACGGTCCATTTTGTTTACAAACGCCAAGCGTGGTACTTGGTATTTGTTAGCTTGACGCCATACGGTTTCGGATTGAGGTTGAACACCACCCACCGCACAGTAAACCATTACCGCACCATCCAATACACGCATAGAACGCTCTACCTCTACGGTAAAGTCAACGTGTCCCGGGGTATCGATGATGTTGAAGCGGTGTTCAGGGAATTGTTTCGCCATACCGGACCAGTAGGAAGTTACGGCAGCAGAGGTAATGGTAATACCACGCTCTTGCTCTTGTTCCATGTAGTCGGTAGTAGCCGCGCCATCATGTACCTCGCCCAACTTGTGAGTCAAACCGGTATAGAACAAAATACGTTCTGTAGTAGTGGTTTTACCCGCGTCAATATGGGCGGAAATACCGATGTTACGGTACAGGCTGATCGGGGTCTTACGAGCCATTTTATTAGCCTTTCAAAATTAGAAACGGAAGTGAGAGAATGCTTTGTTGGCTTCAGCCATGCGGTGTACTTCTTCACGTTTTTTCAACGCACCGCCACGACCTTCAGCCGCATCAATCAATTCGCCTGCCAAACGCAGGTCCATAGATTTCTCACCACGTTTACGGGCCGCGTCACGAACCCAGCGCATTGCCAAAGCCAAACGGCGTGAAGGACGAACTTCAACAGGAACTTGGTAGTTTGCACCACCTACACGGCGGCTTTTCACTTCCACGATAGGTTTGGCGTTTGCAATGGCTTCGTTAAATACTTCGATTGCTACTTTGCCGGTTTTTTTCTCAATTTGTTCCAGCGCACCGTAAACAATACGTTCTGCAACAGATTTTTTACCGTCAATCATCAATACGTTCATGAATTTAGTCAGCTCAACGCTGCCGAATTTAGGATCTGGCAGTACGTCGCGCTTAGGGACTTCTCTACGTCTTGGCATTTTAATTTCCTTTAATCTATTCAGTTGGGTCAATTCCCATGAATACCCAATTGAGTATTCACTTACTCGGCCGTTGTTCAGCTTAGGCGGCCGACGTGCCTATTTGAGTCCCGATAATTATTTAGGACGCTTAGCACCGTATTTAGAACGGGCTTGTTTACGGTCTTTAACACCTGCAGTATCCAAAGAACCGCGTACAGTGTGGTAACGTACACCTGGCAAGTCTTTTACACGACCGCCGCGAATCAATACGACACTGTGCTCTTGCAAGTTGTGGCCTTCACCACCGATGTATGAAATGACTTCAAAACCGTTGGTCAGGCGAACTTTACACACTTTACGCAATGCAGAGTTAGGTTTTTTAGGGGTAGTTGTGTATACACGGGTACACACGCCACGTTTTTGCGGGCAAGCTTCCAGTGCAGGCACTTTGTTTACGTACACAGGCTTTTGACGGCCTTTGCGTACCAATTGGTTGATAGTTGGCATATTTTCTCGTCCTGTTGAGTTAAATACTTGCCGACACCATGTCGACAAGAGTGGAATTATATTTTTATTGCAAGCATACAGTCAAGCGCAAGATTAGGAAAATTCATCATTTTTCTTTTTTCAGATAAACATTTAGGTCCCTTATACTCATAAACAACTATTACCAGAAAGGAAATCACTAATAATTTAAATGCCGTCTGAAAGAAAAACCGCAAGTTTAAAGCTTGCGGTTTTTTATTGAATAAACGCACCAAAGATTATTCATCCGTTACTTGGGTTTCAGCAGTCTCCTGCTCCACCTCTTGCCATTGTTGATGACGGCTGCGGTGGTAAGTCAAACCGGTACCGGCAGGAATCAAACGACCGACAATCACGTTCTCTTTCAGACCACGCAACTCGTCTTGTTTGCCCATGATGGCAGCTTCGGTCAGAACGCGGGTCGTTTCTTGGAACGATGCAGCAGAAATGAAGCTGTCGGTAGACAGGGAGGCTTTGGTAATACCCAACAATACGTTTTCGTAACGTGCCGGCTCTTTGCCTTCTTCCAAAGCTTTTTCATTGGCTGTCATGACATCGCCACGTTCCACTTGTTCGCCGGTAATAAATTCAGTTTCGCCTGAATCGACAATATTCACACGGCGCAGCATCTGACGGATGATGACTTCGATGTGTTTATCGGAAATCTTCACACCTTGCAGACGGTAAACCTCTTGCACCTCTTGAACAATGTAGCGTGCCAGTGCTTCAATACCTTGCAGACGCAGAATATCATGCGGATCAACAGCTCCGTCCACAATGGTTTCACCGCGGTTTACCACTTGACCGTCGTGTACCAGAATTTGTTTCTCTTTGGAAATCAAAGTCTCGTATGCTACACCGTCCACGTCAGTGATAATCAGACGTTGCTTGCCTTTGGTCTCTTTACCGAATGAAACGGTACCGGTGATTTCCGCCAGCATACCTGCATCTTTCGGCACGCGTGCTTCAAACAGCTCGGCAACGCGCGGCAGACCGCCGGTAATATCGCGGGTTTTGGAAGAGGCTTGCGGGATACGCGCCAATACGTCACCTTTACCGATTTCCTGACCTTCGCGTACGGTAATCACAGCGCCCACAGGGAATGCCATAGATACCGGAGTGGAAGTACCCGGGATACAGATTTCCAGACCGTTTTCATCCAACAGTTTCACAGTCGGACGCAGCAGTTTGGATGCGCTGCTGGAACGGCGTTTACCGTCAATCACCACCAAAGTGGACAAACCGGTTACATCGTCAGTTTGTTTGGCAACGGTTACACCCTCTTCCACGTTTTCGAATTTCACCCAACCTGCGTGTTCGGTAATCATCGGACGGGTATGCGGATCCCAAGTTGCCAACGTTTGGCCGGCTTTAATGGCCGCGCCGTCTTGTACCAGCAGGATTGCACCGTAAGGTACTTTGTGACGTTCACGTTCGCGACCGATGTCATCATGGATAACGACTTCGCAAGAGCGGCCGATGACAACCAATTCGCCTTTGTTGTTGGCAACATAACGCATTTGGCTGCTGAAACGTGCTGTACCATTGGATTTGGCTTCTACTTGGCTGGCTGCCGCCGCACGAGATGCCGCACCACCGATGTGGAACGTGCGCATAGTCAGCTGAGTACCTGGTTCACCAATGGATTGTGCAGCAATCACACCAACTGCCTCACCGGCGTTAACCAGTTTACCGCGTGCCAAGTCGCGACCATAACAGTGCGCACACAAGCCATGGCGGGTTTTACAAGTAATCGGAGTACGGACTTTGACTTCATCGACACCGGATTGGTCAATCATATCCACCAGTTTTTCAGTCAACAACGTACCGGCTTCAACCAAGGTCTCGCCACTTGACGGATCGACAACGTCAGACGCGGTAACACGACCCAAAATACGATCGCGCAATGCTTCAATCACATCACCGCCTTGTACGACTGCCTTCATGACAAAGCCGTCTGAAGTACCGCAATCGTCTTCAACAACGACCAAGTCTTGAGTTACGTCTACCAGACGACGGGTCAGGTAACCGGAGTTTGCGGTTTTCAATGCGGTATCCGCCAAACCCTTACGCGCACCGTGGGTCGCAATAAAGTATTGCAATACGGTCAGACCTTCGCGGAAGTTTGAGGTAATCGGCGTTTCAATAATCGAGCCGTCAGGTTTTGCCATCAAACCGCGCATACCGGACAACTGTTTAATCTGAGCCGCAGAACCACGGGCACCGGAGTCAGCCATCATGTAGATGGAGTTGAATGACTCTTGATCGACTTCGTTGCCATCACGATCGATAACTTTTTGTTTGGACAAGTTATCCATCATCGCTTTAGCAATTTTATCGCCGGCACGACCCCAAATATCCACCACTTTGTTGTAGCGTTCACCGTTGGTTACCAAACCTTGACGGTATTGGTCTTCGATTTCTTTAACCTCGGCATTGGCTTCAGCCAACAAGGCCGCTTTTTCTTTTGGAATTTCCATGTCGTCAACAGCAATGGAAATACCGCCTTTGGCTGCAAATCCGAAACCGGTGTACATCAAGTGGTCGGCGAAAATAACCGTATCGCGCAAGCCGCACAGGCGGAACGACGCGTTAATCAGCTTGGAAATTTCTTTTTTCTTCAGTGCCTTGTTGATGTATTCGAACGGCAAGCCTTTAGGCAGGATTTCGCTCAACAATGCACGGCCGACGGTTGTTTCGTAGCGGGTAACGACAGGTTCAAACTCACCTGCTTCGTTTTTCACCCATTCGCGCAGACGTACGGTGATTTTTGTACCCAGCTCAACCTGTTTGGTATGGTATGCACGATGCACTTCTTTCACATCAGCAAACAGACTGCCCTCACCTTTGGCATTGATGCGGTCGCGGGTCATGTAGTACAGACCCAATACAATGTCTTGGGAAGGTACGATAATCGGTTCGCCGTTAGCAGGAGACAATACATTGTTTGAAGCCAGCATCAGGGTGCGCGCTTCCATTTGCGCTTCCAAGCTCAATGGAACGTGTACCGCCATTTGGTCACCGTCAAAGTCGGCGTTAAACGCGGCACATACCAACGGATGCAGCTGAATGGCTTTACCTTCAATCAGGATGGGTTCAAACGCTTGAATACCCAAACGGTGCAGGGTCGGCGCACGATTCAGCATAATAGGATGTTCGCGAATGACTTCTTCCAAGATGTCCCATACTTCCGGTACTTCTTGTTCTACCAATTTTTTCGCTGCTTTAACGGTAGATGCCAAACCTTGTTTTTCCAGTTTATGGAAAATGAACGGTTTGAACAGTTCCAAAGCCATTTTTTTCGGCAGACCGCATTGGTGCAGACGCAGGTATGGACCTACGGTAATCACGGAACGACCGGAGTAGTCCACACGTTTACCCAGCAGGTTTTGGCGGAAACGACCGCCCTTACCTTTAATCATGTCTGCCAATGATTTCAGTGGACGCTTGTTGGCACCGGTCATGGCTTTACCGCGACGGCCGTTATCCAACAGCGAGTCAACCGCTTCTTGCAACATACGTTTTTCATTGCGAACAATGATGTCAGGAGCGTGCAGTTCCAGCAGTCGTTTCAGACGGTTGTTACGGTTGATGACGCGACGGTATAAATCGTTCAAATCGGAAGTGGCAAAACGACCGCCATCTAATGGAACCAACGGACGCAAATCAGGCGGCAATACCGGCAGCACGTCCATAATCATCCATTCCAGTTTCATACCGGAACGGTGGAAGGCTTCCAATACTTTCAAACGTTTGGCGATTTTTTTGATTTTGGTGTCAGAACCGGTAGATTCCAGCTCTTGACGAAGGATTTCGATTTCACCGGTAATATCCAAGGTGCGCAGCAATTCGCGGATACCTTCTGCACCCATTTTGGCATCAAAGTCATCGCCGTATTCGTCCAGTTTGTTGTAGTAATCGTCTTCAGTCAACAATTGACGACGTTGCAACGGAGTCATGCCGGGATCGGTTACCACAAATGCTTCAAAGTACAATACGCGTTCGATGTCGCGCAAAGTCATGTCCAGTACCATACCCAAGCGGGAAGGCAGGGATTTCAAGAACCAAATGTGTGCAACTGGTGCAGCCAATTCAATGTGGCCCATGCGTTCGCGGCGTACTTTGGACAGGGTCACTTCTACGCCACATTTTTCACAGGTTACGCCTTTAAATTTCAAGCGTTTGTATTTACCGCACAAACATTCATAGTCTTTGACCGGGCCAAAGATTTTGGCGCAGAACAAACCGTCGCGCTCAGGTTTGAACGTACGGTAGTTGATGGTTTCAGGTTTTTTAACTTCGCCGTAAGACCATGAGCGGATGGTTTCGGGAGAGGCAATACCGATTTTGATGGCATCAAACTCTTCTTCCATGCCGGCAGTTTGCAACGGATTAAATAAGTTCAACAAATTCATTTTTGCTCCTTGAAGGAAGTATTTTTACCGCATGGCGGATTTTCGATATTGAGAAACGATACTTTTGATTTCAGACGGCCTAAATGCCGATTGCTTCATTCTTATTCTGAAACCGCTTTTTCAGACGACCTTAAAAGGCCGTCTGAAAACTTCTGTTTAGTAGCGTTCCAAATCGATATCCAAGCCCAGTGAGCGAATCTCTTTAACCAATACGTTGAAGGATTCAGGCATACCGGCATCGATTTTGTGTTCGCCTTTGACGATGTTTTCGTACATTTTGGTACGGCCGTTCACGTCGTCAGACTTCACTGTCAGCATCTCTTGCAGCGTGTATGCCGCACCGTATGCTTCCAATGCCCAAACCTCCATCTCACCGAAACGTTGGCCACCGAACTGAGCTTTACCGCCCAAAGGCTGCTGGGTAACCAGACTGTATGGACCGGTAGAACGGGCGTGCATTTTTTCGTCAACCAAGTGGTGCAGTTTCAGATAGTGCATCACACCGACTGTAACCTTGCGGTCAAATGCTTCGCCTGAACGGCCGTCATACAACGTGATTTGAGTTTTACTGTCGTTGAAGCCCAGTTTCTCAACCTCAGGATCTTCGCTTGGGTAAGCCAAATTCAACATTTCGCGGATTTCAGACTCTTTCGCACCGTCGAATACAGGAGATGCGAAAGATGCACCTTTGCGCAGGTTAGAAGCCAATTCGATGATTTCTTCATCTGTCAGGCTGTCCAAATCTTCTTTCTTACCGCTGCCGTTGTAGAGTTTGTTCAAGAACTCACGCAGCTCGCTGGCTTTGCGTTGCTCTTTCAGCATACGGTCGATGCGTTCGCCGATACCTTTTGCCGCCCAACCCAAGTGAACTTCCAAAATTTGACCGATGTTCATACGGGAAGGTACGCCCAACGGGTTCAGTACGATGTCTACCGGACGGCCGTCAGCCATGTAAGGCATGTCTTCAACTGGCAGAATGCGTGATACCACACCTTTGTTACCGTGGCGACCCGCCATTTTGTCACCGGCTTGCAGACGGCGTTTGATGGCGATAAATACTTTCACCATTTTTTGTACGCCCGGTTGCAGCTCGTCGCCTTGGGTCAGTTTTTTCTTCTTGATCTCATACAACTCATCCGCTTCTTCGCGTTTTTGTTGCAGGCTCAATTTAATCAGTTCCAACTGTTTGGCCAAGTCTTCGTCAGCCAGACGGATATCAAACCAATCATGTTTGCTGGACAGGCTTGCCAAATATTCGGTAGTGATTTCGCTGCCTTTAGCCAGCTTCATTGGACCACCATTGGCTTTTTGACCCACAATCATACGTTCGATACGGTCGAATGCGTCATTATCGAAAATACGCAATTGATCGCCCAAATCTTGACGGTAACGTTTCAATTCAGAATCAATAATGGATTGAGCACGTTTATCGCGTTGGATACCTTCACGGGTAAAGACTTGGACGTCGATAACGGTACCGCTCATGCCGGTAGGCATACGCAATGAAGTATCTTTTACGTCAGATGCTTTTTCACCGAAGATGGCTCGCAGCAGTTTTTCTTCAGGAGTCAGTTGGGTTTCACCTTTAGGCGTTACTTTACCTACCAAGACGTCACCAGCTTCTACTTCTGCACCGATGTATACGATACCGGATTCATCCAAACGGTTTTGCATACGTTCGGACAAGTTCGGAATATCGCGAGTGATGTCTTCTGCACCCAATTTAGTGTCACGTGCAACAACGTTCAACTCTTCAATGTGAATCGAAGTATAACGATCGTCCGCTGCCACTTTTTCGGAAATCAGAATCGAGTCTTCGTAGTTGTAACCGTTCCATGGCATGAAGGCGATGGTCATGTTTTGACCCAAAGCCAACTCGCCCAAGTCAGTAGATGCACCGTCGGCCACCAAGTCACCACGTTGCAACACATCGCCTGCTTTTACGGCCGGACGTTGGTTGATGTTGGTAGATTGGTTAGAACGGGTGAATTTAACCAAGTTGTAAATATCGACACCCACTTCACCTGCAGTCGCTTCATCGTCATGAACACGAACCACAACGCGGTTGGCATCTACATACTCAACCACACCGCCGCGACGGGCAACGATTGCAGTTGCAGAGTCAACGGCAACAGAGCGCTCGATACCGGTACCAACCATCGGTTTTTCAGGGCGCAGACACGGTACGGCCTGACGTTGCATGTTGGCACCCATCAATGCACGGTTCGCATCATCATGTTCCAAGAATGGAATCAGAGATGCTGCAACGGATACTACTTGACCGGTTGCCACGTCCATATATTGAACGCGGTCAGGCGTTGCCATAATGGTTTCGCCTTTTTCACGACAAGTGACCAAGTCGCCAATCAAATTACCGTCTTTGTCCAAATCGGCATTTGCCTGTGCAATCACATAACGGCCTTCTTCGATAGCAGACAAGTAGTCGATTTCTTCAGTTACTTTGCCATCGACAACACGGCGGTAAGGTGTTTCCAAGAAGCCATAATCATTGGTACGCGCATAAACGGACAATGAGTTGATCAAACCAATGTTTGGACCCTCAGGTGTTTCAATAGGACATACACGGCCATAGTGGGTCGGATGTACGTCTCGCACCTCAAAGCCTGCACGTTCGCGAGTCAAACCGCCCGGGCCCAATGCAGATACACGGCGTTTATGGGTTACTTCAGACAATGGGTTGGTCTGATCCATAAATTGGCTCAATTGGCTAGAACCGAAGAATTCTTTAATCGCGGCAGAAACAGGTTTCGCATTGATCAAGTCATGCGGCATCAAGTTCTCAGATTCTGCTTGGTTTAAACGCTCTTTAACTGCACGTTCTACACGAGCCAAACCGCTGCGGAATTGGTTTTCAGTCAACTCACCCACAGAACGAACACGACGATTACCCAAGTGGTCAATATCGTCTACTTCGCCATGACCGTTACGCAGTTCAACCAATGTAGCAATGGAAGCAACAATGTCTTCAACGCTCAGAACGTAACCGCCTTTTTCAGCTGCTCCGTCCAAAGTTTCGTTTAACAAACGGCCATACCAAGAGTTTTGTTGTGCTTCAGACAGTTTTTGCTCGTATGTACGCGTATTAAATTTCATACGGCCTACGCGAGACAAATCATAGCTGTCTTCACTGAAGAACAAGCGGTTGAAGAGCTGCTCAACAGCTTCTTCGGTAGGCGGTTCGCCAGGACGCATCATGCGGTAAATCGCTACGCGTGCAGCTTGCTGATCAGCAGTTTCGTCTGTACGCAGAGTGCTGGAGATGTAACCGCCTTGATCCAATTCATTGATATAGAGGGTCGTAATTTCTTTTACGCCATGGATATCAAGTTTAGCCAACAATTCTTCTGTAATTTCATCGTTAGCAGAAGCCAATACTTCGCCGGTTTCCGGATCAATCAGGTCAGCAGCCAATGCTTTGCCTATCAGGCTTTCTGGCTCTACATCCAGACGAGTCAAGCCTGCATTGGTAATATCACGGATATTTTTCGCAGTAATGCGTTTACCCTTGGCAACCAGTACATTGCCTTCTTTATCCAAGATATCAACTTTGGCAGTTTCACCTTTCAGACGGCCTGCAATCAGATCAGTTTGAACACCGTTTGAAGACAAATAGAAAGTTTCTTTGTCGTAGAAAATATCCAAAATTTGTTCATTGTTGTAGCCTAAAGCTTTCAACAAAATCGTAACCGGCATTTTACGACGGCGGTCGATACGGAAATACAGCAAATCTTTCGGATCAAATTCGAAATCCAACCATGAACCACGGTAAGGAATAATACGAGCAGAGAACAACAGCTTACCGGAAGAATGTGTTTTACCACGGTCATGCTCAAAAAACACGCCGGGAGAACGGTGCAGCTGGGAAACAATCACGCGCTCCGTACCATTGATAACAAAAGAGCCACTTGGCGTCATCAATGGTATTTCGCCCATATACACTTCGTTTTCACGAACTTCTTTTACAGTCGGCTTAGATGCTTCTTTATCCAAAATTACCAAACGGATACGGGCACGCAATGGAGCAGCATAAGTAATACCGCGCAATTGGCATTCAGGAATATCGAACAAAGGCTCGCCCAATGTGTAATGCACAAACTCCAAGCGCGCATAACCGTTATGGCTCACAATCGGGAAAATAGAATTAAATGCTGCTTGCAGACCATCATCAGTGCGTTGGTCAAAAGCATTTTCCAGCTGCAAAAATTTCGCATAAGAATCAATTTGGGTTGCCAGCAGGAAAGGAACATCTAAAACATTCTCTCGCTTTGCAAAACTCTTACGGATACGTTTTTTCTCGGTAAACGAATAGCTCATATACACTCCGAAAAGCAATTTTAAATAATAGGCCGTCTGAAAAACGGTATGCATCAATCTGATATTTACATTTATTTGCAATGATTTTATAAAGACCATGCAAATAAATGTAAACAATGGCTGATGTTTATTTTAAGAAGCAAAATAAGGCTGGCAGAAAACTGCCAGCCTTCATAGGAAGCATCAAATTATTTGATTTCGACTTTAGCGCCGGCTTCTTCCAGTTGTTTTTGGATGTCTTCAGCTTCAGCTTTAGAAACACCTTCTTTCAGAGTTTTAGGTGCACCGTCAACGATGTCTTTAGCTTCTTTCAGACCCAGACCAGTGATAGCGCGGACAACTTTAATCACGCCAACTTTTTGATCACCGGCAGAAGCCAATACTACGTCAAATTCAGTTTTTTCTTCAGCAGCAGCTGCACCAGCACCAGCAGGACCTGCAACTGCAACTGCAGCAGCAGAAACACCAAATTTTTCTTCAAAAGCTTTAACCAGGTCGTTCAATTCCATTACGGTCAAAGAACCAACGGCTTCCAAAATGTCTTCTTTAGTAATAGCCATGCTATTTATACTCCAAATATTGTATTAAAAAATAATTGATTAAATGAAACAAAATCGATTAAGCGGCTTCTTCGCCAGCTTTTTTCTCTGCCAAAGCAGCCAAACCACGCGCAAGGCCTGATACAGGAGCTTGCATAACGAACAACAGTTTGGACAACAGCTCTTCGCGACTTGGAATAGAAGCCAACTCAGCAACCTGAGCAGCATTCATTACTTCACCATTGTAAGAACCGGCTTTAACGACAATTTTGTCATCTTTTTTCGCGAATTGGTGCAGCACTTTAGCAGCAGCAACAGCATCTTCAGAAGCAGCGTAAACTAACGGACCAACCATTTGATCAGCCAAACCTGCGAATGAAGTACCCTCTACTGCGCGACGAGCCAGAGTATTTTTCAGAACGCGCAAGTAAACGCCTTCTTTACGTGCATTCGCACGAAGCTCAGTCATGCTGGAAACACTGATACCGCGATATTCAGCGACTACGAGAGTTTGAGCGTTAGCAATTGCTGCGCTAATTTCCTCTACGGCCACTTTCTTGGTTTCAATATTGAGACTCAAGGTCTACCTCCCACTGTTTATAAACAGGATACCGAAATGATATCCCACCAGCGCGGTAACCTAAAAAGACATCTTACAAGCAATCTTGCAATGTGTTTCAGGACTACCGTCTGCGTAGGGCAGTTACAATTAAATCTTACGATCCCTACGGTCTTGGACATCTACTTAATTTTAAGTAGCCCAAATTCAGATAATCCAGAAAACCGGATTACCTGAAAATTTCTTAGTTGTTCACGCTTGCAGTATCAACGCGAACACCCAAACCCATAGTGCTGGATACAGCAACTTTTTTCAGATACTGACCTTTAGCAGCAGCAGGTTTAGCTTTGACGATAGCATCCAACAACGCATTGAAGTTTTCTTTCAAGTCAGCTTCAGCGAAAGAAGCACGACCGATAGTTGCGTGAACGATACCGGCTTTATCTGTACGGTATTGTACTTGACCTGCTTTTGCATTTTTAACTGCTTCAGCAACGTTAGGAGTAACAGTACCTACTTTGGGGTTTGGCATCAGACCACGAGGACCCAAGATGGTACCCAACTGACCAACAATACGCATTGCATCAGGAGAAGCAATAACAACGTCAAAGTTCAGGTTACCAGCTTTGATTTCAGCTGCCAGATCCTCAAAACCGACAATATCTGCACCAGCTTCTTTAGCAGCATCTGCATTTGCACCTTGAGTAAATACAGCTACGCGAGTTGTTTTACCGGTACCTTTAGGCAGAACGACTGAACCACGAATAACTTGGTCAGATTTACGAGGGTCAATACCCAGGTTGAAAGACACGTCAACAGACTCGTCAAATTTAGCAGTAGCAGCTTTTTTAACCAAAGCAATTGCTTCGTCGATTGCGTACAGTTTGTTAGCTTCAACAGAAGAGCGCAGAGCTTTCAAGCGTTTAGATACTTTAGCCATTATACAACACCCTCCACATCCAAACCCATTGAACGAGCAGAGCCGGCAATAGTACGAACAGCAGCATCCAAGTCAGCAGCAGTCAAATCAGGCTCTTTAGTTTTAGCAATTTCTTCCAACTGAGCGCGGGTCAGTTTACCCACTTTGTTAGTCAGAGGATTAGAACTACCTTTTTGCAGACCGGCAGCTTTTTTCAACAAGATAGAAGCCGGCGGGGTTTTCATCACAAAAGTGAATGATTTATCCGCAAATGCAGTAATAACGACTGGAATTGGCAAACCAGGTTCCATACCTTGGGTTGCAGCATTAAATGCTTTACAGAATTCCATGATATTCAAACCACGTTGACCCAAAGCAGGACCAACTGGGGGAGATGGATTGGCTTTACCTGCAGGAATTTGCAGTTTAATGTAGCCGATAATTTTCTTTGCCACTTTTATAGGACTCCTAGAAACGGGTATAACGCGGAACCATTTCCGCTCCCCAAATTAATTTTTAATTTTATCGTTTTAATACTTATTTTTCAAGTATAAAATTAGTTAATCTTCTCAACTTGCCCAAACTCCAGCTCGACAGGTGTTTCACGACCAAATATCTGAACAGATACACGCAACTTGTTCCGCTCATAATTAACTTCATCAACAACACCATTAAAATCAGCAAACGGCCCCTCATTTACACGTATCTGCTGACCAACTTCAAATTCGATTTTTGGTTTGGGTTTCTCAGCACCAGTTTGAACCTGTTGCAAAATAATTTCAGCTTCTCTTTGGCTAATAGGCATGGGTTTATTAGCCGTTCCCCCGATAAATCCGGAAACACGAGGCGTACTCTTTACAAGATACCAAGAATCATCCGTCATTTCCATTTCCACCAACACATACCCCGGATATGACTTTCTTTCACTAATAGTCTTACGACCATTGCGAATATCAACAACTTTCTCTACAGGCACCAGAATTTGTCCGAAATAATCTCCCATCTCCTCACGGGCAATTCTCTCTTCCAATGTTCGTTGGACATTCTTCTCAAATCCTGAATACGCTTGTACAACATACCATTTTTTTGCCATTTTAACCTTCCCTTCTCAGCAACACATCAAAAAATAACCATGAGATTGCCGTATCTGCCGCATAGATAAATATAGAAAGCACAGCTACAAACACTATAACAAACATAGTCATTTTGACAGCATCTTCTCGCTTGGGCCAAACTACTTTTTTAAACTCTAACCAAGAGTTTGAGAAATATGCGAAGAGCCCTTCCCTACCAATATTGGATGAAGGCTCCTTATTCCCCTCGACCAACTGACCTACCTTGGCAGTCTTTTTCTCAGACGTATGTTCTGTCATATTATTTACCCACTACAGTATCTGACTTTTCTTGATCCATACAAATGGCAAGAGAATTTACCGAATTATAAATACAAAAAAATTAACCAGCACAAGGCCGGTTAATTTTTTTATTTGGCAGGCCAAGAGGGTCTCGAACCCCCAACCCTCGGTTTTGGAGACCGATACTCTACCAATTGAGCTATTGGCCTCTAAACTTAAGCGATTACAGAAGAAACCACGCCGGCACCTACGGTACGGCCACCTTCGCGAATCGCAAAGCGCAGACCTTCTTCCATAGCGATAGGCGCAATCAGTTCTACAGTAATGGTTACGTTCTCACCCGGCATTACCATTTCTACACCTTCTTCCAAAGTAACCGCGCCGGTTACGTCGGTAGTACGGAAGTAGAATTGTGGACGGTAGTTAGCGAAGAACGGAGTGTGACGACCACCCTCTTCTTTGCTCAGTACGTATACTTCTGCTTTGAACTTGGTGTGAGGAGTGATAGTACCCGGTTTAGCCAATACTTGACCACGCTCTACGTCTTCACGTTTAGTACCACGCAGCAATACACCTACGTTGTCACCAGCTTGACCTTCGTCCAGCAGTTTGCGGAACATTTCAACACCGGTACAAGTGGTTTTTTGAGTTTCTTTCAGACCTACGATTTCGATCTCGTCACCAACGTGGATGATACCACGCTCTACACGACCGGTTACTACTGTACCGCGACCGGAAATAGAGAACACGTCTTCGATAGGCAACAAGAAAGGTTTGTCCACGGCACGCTCAGGAGTCGGGATGTAGCTGTCCAATGCAGCAGCCAATTCGAAGATTTTTTCTTCGTAAGCTGCGTCGCCTTCCAAGGCTTTCAGTGCAGAACCTTGTACGATCGGGCAGTCGTCACCTGGGAAGTCGTAGCTTGACAGCAAGTCACGGATTTCCATTTCAACCAGCTCCAACAGCTCGGCATCGTCAACCATGTCGCATTTGTTCATGAACACGATGATGTAAGGTACACCTACTTGGCGGGCCAACAGGATGTG
This sequence comes from Neisseria sp. RH3002v2f, assembly GCF_014596375.1. Lineage (NCBI taxonomy): Bacteria > Pseudomonadati > Pseudomonadota > Betaproteobacteria > Neisseriales > Neisseriaceae > Neisseria > Neisseria sp. RH3002v2f. The sequence continues at coordinate 24,684 of NZ_MAYZ01000024.1, read as the reverse complement.
TTCGCGAGTTTGCGGCATAGGACCGTCAGCTGCGGAACATACCAAGATCGCACCGTCCATTTGGGCAGCACCGGTAATCATGTTTTTAACGTAGTCGGCGTGACCCGGGCAGTCTACGTGTGCGTAGTGGCGGGTTTCGGTTTCGTATTCTACGTGTGAGGTATTAATGGTAATACCGCGGGCTTTTTCTTCAGGAGCGTTGTCGATTTGGTCGTAAGCTTTTGCAGCGCCACCAAATTTTTTAGCCAAAATAGTAGTCAAAGCAGCAGTCAGAGTGGTTTTACCATGGTCAACGTGACCGATGGTGCCAACGTTTACGTGCGGTTTGCTACGTTCAAATTTTTCCTTAGCCATGGCAATTTCCTATATCTAAGCTTTAAAGAAATGAATAATTGAGTAAGATGGTGCCCATGGGCAGATTTGAACTGCCGACCTCTCCCTTACCAAGGGAGTGCTCTACCCCTGAGCTACATGGGCCTAATTGTTTGGAGCGGGTGAAGGGAATCGAACCCTCACCGTAAGCTTGGAAGGCTTCTGCTCTACCATTGAGCTACACCCGCATTACTCGCTACTGCCCCAAGTAAGAATTTTGGTGGAGGGAGAAGGATTCGAACCTTCGAAGCTTTCGCAACAGATTTACAGTCTGCCCCCTTTGACCGCTCGGGAATCCCTCCAAAAGAGAGCGCTAGTTTATTAGCGGCTCGTTTCCCCGTCAAGTTTTTTTTTCACTTTATCTTAAAACAAAAATAATATTATGTTTTTAAAAGTAATTAATTTATTTAAACTGAATTATCTTCTCGTATTTCGCCATCAGTTCATCATGGGTTTCAGGGTGTTCTTCGTCAATCAAGATGCAATCAACCGGACAAACCTGCTGACACTGCGGCTCATCGTAGTGTCCGACGCACTGCGTACAGAGGCTGGGGTTGATTTCATAAATTTCCTCACCTTGAGAGATTGCATCATTCGGGCATTCCGGTTCGCACACGTCGCAGTTGATGCACTCATCGGTAATAAAGAGCGACATTTCTTTTCCTTTTCCACTAAATTATCAAAACCGTTCGGGCGCGGATTATAGCACAAAGCTTTTTTAAACCATGCTGACGCAAACGAATGTTTACAAACCAAAAATGATAATCAAGCACATATTATTCAGCCACTTGGAAAACCCTTAATTCGAATGTACTCTGCCCTGATTTCCCCTCTCTATATCCCGTCAGCCAAGCAGGTTTGTCCGGCTGCCTGCCTGCCTCGATATAGACGTATGCACCGTCATTCAGGCGTGCGCCCAATGCATTGAAAAGGCTTTCCCAACTTTGCCACGCAAACGGCGGATCAAAGAAGACGACATCGAATTTCTCTTTTAGGTTTGTCAAATAGGCAATGCCGTCCGAACAGACGATTTGCACCTGACCCAAACCCAGTTCGTGACTGTTTTTCTCAAGGGTTTGTACCGTTTGACGGTTGTTGTCTGCAATCACGACCCGTTTTGCATTACGCGATGCCGCCTCCATACCGAGTGCGCCGCTGCCTCCGAAGAGATCCAAAACCGTTTTACCCGTCAAATCCTGTCCCAGCCAGTTAAACAGCTTTTCACGCACGCTGTCGGGTGTCGGACGCAGACCGTCGGCGGATGCAAAACTCAATTTCCTGCCCCGACATTGCCCGCCGATAATGCGTACCTGGTTGCTGTGTTTGGTATGTTTGCCTGCCGCCATAATCAAAAACCTGTAAGTTCAAACGGTATTATACAAGACCTGTCAAAGAATATGCCGTCTGAAAACTTTTTTCAGACGGCATATCTGTTTAAACGGTTTCGGTCAGCTTGCGGAGCAGCTCGATTTCTTTGTCTTTTTGTTCCAACATTTCTTTACAATGTTTCAACTCCATTTTTAAAAATTCTATTTTCATCGAAACATCACCCGACGCATACAACGCAATATCGCCACCACTATCACCTTCATTAATCTGAAACACCATCCCGCCGCCCGATTTGAGCAAGTCCCACATATCGATTTTGAAAATCTGAGCCAACTGCTCCAAACGCGGGATATTCAACTGCGTCTCGCCCCGTTCGATTTTGGCATACCCGCCCGCCGACATCGCCAGCTTTTCCGCCATATCCTCCTGCGACCATTTGTTCAATTCGCGCATCAGGCGGATTTTTTCGTGGGTTTCCATAGGCTGAACTTTCTGTATAGATGGTTAAATTATTGGGATAGATTTTAAACTTTTGCTAACTGGCTAAACAAGAATGTTTTTTATATTATTCAAATAAATAGTGATTATGCACCATCTTTATGACTTACTCAAATATATCTCAACAGGATATTTTGAACTCTCCTTACAGGAATTTCCTTGTTGACTTAGATAACACTCTTATTTTTACGAATGCAGCTAATAATGCTGCGTATTTATCTGCTGCCAATTCGTTGGGATTCCCTACACTTTTTTCAAAGCATAATCAATTTAGGATTACTCGTACAGATTTAACATCACTATCAGAATCTGTGCAGCAAAAGATTTTTATTCAAAAACAAAAAATTTATCACTCTTTTCTAAACCAAACTATCCTTAATGAGACTCTATTCCAATTGCTCAAAAATAGCAATCGAGATGTTTTTCTCGTTAGTAACGCTGATGAGAATCGAGCCAACTCACTTATTGAATATCATCATCTTCACGATTTGTTCAAAGAAAAAATATTTTGCCCATCCATACCAAACAAATATGAATTTGCCCTTAAAAGGCTAAATCTCCTGCCAAATAGTGTTCTAATTTTTGATGATGACAAATTACAGCTTCAACAAGCAGCCACTTTAGGCTTGCAGACTTCACAACTTTATTTAATTGGAGAATAACAATGCCTGTTCACGATTTTATTAAAGATTATCCAGATAATAACCTTCCTCTTAAGCATCATATTATTCAGAAAGATCGCTTCCTGCGCTTCCTGCAAACAAATATTGATGCATACTATTGCTTAGACTATACCAAATTTCGTAACCCAGGGAATCCTGATTTCCTTGTTACATTTAAAAATACCTATGCAACGGCTACCGGAAAACAGTTATCTGATGCTGTACACGAACTTCTTCCATTCTATCATCAAATACTAAAGCTTCTTAAAGAAGAAAATCTCAATACGATCTGTGTTGTTCCACGTTCTAAAGCAAGGTCTTCTTATCGGGATAATCAATTATTTTTCTTAGAGGTTATTCGCAAAATAATTACTGCAATCCAATCAAAATACAGTGAGATGTCTTGTGAGGTTTCATGTTTTGATGGTTCTGACTATATTATTCGACATACGGATACTCGTACAACTCATTTGAATAAATCAGGTCATGGTGGAGATGGGGATTTACCCTACCCGGGCATAACGATGGATACTTGTTCTTTGTCAGATGAAATCCGAGGAAAACGTATTTTACTTATTGATGATATTTACACCAAAACGGTTAATGTTGATGAAGACTGCATACAGGCTTTATTGGATAAAGGTGCAGAAAAAGTAGTCCTATTCACTATTGCCCGAACCAAATCCCGCTTAGAGGATAACGTAAATACTGAAGACCTAGAAGACCTAAAAAACCTAGGTCTACTAGATATTTCCGATTTTATTTGAACAATTTGTTTTAACTTATAAAAAACAAACAGGAACTTCTCATGAAATATACAGAACATAGCTTGAATATATTAACTACTTTAGAATTTAACGGCATCGGAAACGCATGGATTATACGAAACTTAAGTCATCGCCCCCCATACGAAGAAATTGTAACTTTACTAAATAACAAGCTTTCTAAAGAAGAACAAGCAACAAATGAAACTTTTATAAGAGTAAGAAAACAAATCGAACAAAAGTTTATTGGGATTGAAAATTACTGTGATGGTGTTACTGCCATAGGAGAGCCTGACTTCCCATTAATTCGTGGTAATGTACCCGACAGTGACAAACCTGTTGTCTTATTTTATAAAGGTGACTTGTTACTTCTCAGTAAAAAAAATTCCAATGTTGCAGTTATTGGTTTATTAAATCCAGATGACCATACTTGTAATGATGAAAGAAAAGTTGTTCAAAAATTAGTGGAAAAAAACGCCGTTATTGTTAGTGGACTAGCGGTGGGCTGTGATACAGTGGCACACAAACAGGCACTACTATCATCAGGTGCAACCGTTGCCGTTTTACCAAGTCCGTTAACGGATATTTTACCTGCTAGCAATCGAGATTTAGCAGAAGAAATTGCATCAAACGATGGATTGTTGATTACTGAATATTATGAACCGCCAAAAAATCATAATGAACTTATTAGCCGTTTTATTAAGCGAGACCGTCTGCAGGCACTGTTTAGTGATGCTGTTATTTTAAGTGCCAGTTACACACCTGAAAGCATTGATAAAAAAAGCAAAAAAATTGATAGTGGCTCACGCCATGCACTTGAGAAAGCAAAACAGTATGGGATATCACGGGCTGTTATTTATGATGAAAACAACAAAGAAAACCCCAAATACGATTTAAATCGTGAATTAATTAAGGATAAAACAACGCTTGTGATTAATCCTCATCAGCCTGAAGATGCAATAAATCAAATTTTACAAGAAGTTGAAAAAACGACAACTTCTTCATCGAGCCAGGATATCCAAAGTAGTCTATTCTGATAAACAAAATGCCGTCTGAAAAGTTTTCAGACGGCATTTCTTTCATCTCAATCCCAACCGCTTCACTCTTTCGGTGCAGGCGGTTCGATTTGTTCTTTCCAGCCGCATTCTTTTTGCGGACAGACTTTTTCCACGCCCCAGCGTTTGGTGGTTTTGATAGTTAAAACCGGCCAATGACAGTTCGGGCATTCTTCGGCGACGGGAGGGTTCCAGGTGGCGTAGTTACAGTCGGGATAGGTGCTGCAACTGTAAAACAGTTTGCCGTAGCGGGATTTACGCTCGACGAGGTTGCCTTTTTTACATTGCGGGCATTGGACGCCGGTGTCTTTCGGTTTTTCCAGCGGCTCGACGTGTTTGCATTTAGGGTAATTGGCGCAGCCGATGAATTTGCTGCCGGTGCGGCTGTATTTGTACACTAGGCGACCGCCGCATTTCGGGCACTCGCGCCCGTCAAGTTCCGCCTGTTCAGCTTCGGCTTTGGCGATGCGCTCGGCGGCTTCTTCGGCAGTTTCGTTAACGTTGCGGGTGTAGCTGCACTCGGGATAACCGGCACACGCGACGAAACGACCCATTTTGCCGAACTTGATTTGCAGTTTGTGTTCGCCGCATTTCGGGCAGGTTTCGTCAAGTTCCTGCGTGGTAAATTTGGCGCGTTCGATGCCCTCTTTTTCTTCCACTTGCTTGATAAACGGCTTCCAGAATTTATCCATAACCGGAATCCATTGGCGTTTGCCGTCGGCAATTTCGTCAAGCTGGTCTTCAAGTTTGGCAGTGAAGTGGTAATCGACGTATTGGGCGAAGTGTTCGGTCAGGAATTTATTGACGATGTCGCCTGTGTCGGTGGGCATGAAGCGTTTTTGCTCAAGGGTAACGTATTCGCGGTCTTTGAGCGTGGAGATGATGCTGGCGTAGGTCGAGGGGCGGCCGATGCCGTATTCTTCGAGGGCTTTAACCAGTGTGGCTTCGTTGTAGCGCGGCGGCGGAGTGGTAAAGTGTTGTTCGCCGTAGAGTTTGTCCACGGACAATTTGTCGCCTTCGCTCATTTCAGGCAGTTTTTTGCTGTCTTCGCCTTCTTCATCGTCGCTGCTTTCTTCGTAAACGCTGAGAAAGCCTGCGAAGGTTTGCACTTGCCCGGTTACGCGGAACACGCCTTTGCCGACGGTAATATCGACGGTGGTTTGGTCGAATTTGGCGGGTGTCATCTGACAGGCGACGGTACGCTGCCAAATCATCTGATAGAGTTTGAACTGGTCTGCGCTCAGGAAAGGTTTGACGCTTTCGGGCGTGCGGTACACGGAAGTCGGGCGGATTGCTTCGTGGGCTTCTTGGGCGTTTTTGGATTTGGTTTTGTACTGCTTGGCCAAACTTGGCAGATATTCTTTGCCGATTTTGTTTTCGATGTAATGGCGGATTTCGGTTAACGCTTCATCGGCCAAATTCACGCTGTCGGTACGCATATAGGTAATCAGACCGATGGCGCCCTGCCCTACGTCTATACCTTCATAAAGCTGTTGGGCGGTACGCATGGTGCGGTCAGTGGTGAAGCCGAGTTTGCGCACGGCATCCTGCTGCATGGTGGATGTGGTGAACGGCGCGGCAGGATTGCGGCTGCGTTTTTTCTTTTCAATGGCGGTAACGACGGCCTCTTTGCCTTCGAGTTCTTTCAACACATCGGCTTGCGCGGCCTCGTTCGGCAGGTCGAATTGTTCGAGTTTCGCGCCGTTGTATTGGGCGAGTTTGGCGGTAAACTTGCTGCGGCCTTTGTGGCTGTCGAGATGCACCGTCCAATATTCCTGCGCTTCAAACGCGCGGATTTCGTTTTCACGTTCGCAAATCAGGCGCAAAGCAGGGCTTTGTACACGGCCTGCGCTCAAACCTCGGCGGATTTTTTTCCACAACAATGGCGAGAGGTTGAAACCGACCAAATAGTCCAAAGCGCGACGGGCTTGTTGTGCATCGACCAAGTCCATTTCAATTTCGCGCGGATGAGCAACCGCATCGAGTACGGCGTTTTTGGTGATTTCGTGGAACACGACACGCTGCGGCTTAATGTTTTTCAGGCCGCGTTTGGATTTGAGGATTTCCAAAAGGTGCCAGGAAATCGCTTCGCCTTCCCTATCCGGGTCGGTTGCGAGGTAGATGTTTTCGGCTTCTTTGGCTCCGGCGACGATGGCATCGACGTGTTTGGCGTTGCGTTTTATCAGCTCGTATTTCATGGCGAAATCCTGATCCGGATTGACCGCGCCGCTTTTGGGAACAAGGTCGCGGACATGTCCGTAGGACGCGAGGATTTCAAAATCGCCGCCCAAATATTTTTTCAGGGTTTTGGCTTTGGATGGGGACTCGACGATTAATAGGTTTTTCGCCATGTGTTTCCTCTGGTAATAAATGTCTCGGTTCCGGTATTTCAGACGGCATATTATCAGGATAATGCCGTCTGAACCTGTTTCAGTTCATAGTAGGTTTGTTATCGAGCAAGAGTGCGCTCATCAGCTCGTCGCCGACCAACACGGGCAGCTCGCTCTTGTTTGCCCATAAAAGCAGCAGGGTCAGCACTTTGGCGGTATCTACGGTAATTTCGTCGCCCGGAATGTGCATGAGCGCGTGAATGATGATTTCCCGCTGTTCGCAGCTTACGGCTTTTTCTTCAATCAGATACTGCATCAGCCCCATCACTTCCTGCGGCAGGTTGTCGGTTTCATCTTTGCTGTATACGCGTAATGCGCTGCTGTCGGCAGGTTCGACTGAAAATTCCGAGCTGTTGAGCAGTACTTCCATCATCATCAAGGTGTTGCCGATTTCCATGGTATCGAAACCCGCTTCTTCGAGCAGCAGACCCAAATCTTCGGGCGGCGGACAGGTATCGAAATCTTGGAAATGTTCGATGAGGTAGGCAATGACTTCGGTCATTCATGTTCCTTAAATTATGCGTTCAGGTTTGGATACGCTGGTATCTTCCGCCGGGCATGGCGGCAATGCTGCCGTCCAGTTCCAATTCCAACAGTTCGGCGTATAAGTCTGCGGCAGGCATACCCAACTGCTCGGCAAGCACATCGGGATGAACCGGGTCGAAACCCATCCTGTCCAAGATACCGCCGCCGATGGGTCGGTTCTCCGTCTTTTCAGACGGCATTTTGCCTTCAGACGAAAACGGCTGGTCGGATGCCGTCTGAACGGCAGTGATGCGCTTTTCAGGTATTCCTTTATTTATAGAATATGATGAAGCACCCTCATTTTGCAAGAGCCGCGGACACTCATGAAGGATGTCGTCCAGGCATTCCACCAATTTTGCGCCGTCTTTAATCAGTTTGTGGCAGCCTTTACTGTGTGGATTGTCTATCGAGCCGGGTACCGCCATCACTTCGCGCCCCATCTCCGCCGCCAATCTGGCAGTAATCAGCGAACCGGATTCCAACGCGGCTTCAACCACCAGCGTTACTTGCGACAGGGCGGCAATCAGGCGGTTGCGGCGCGGAAAATTGCCGGCATACGGCCGCGTACCGATGGGAAACTCGCTGACAATCAATCCTTTTTCGGCGATTTCATAGGCAAGGTTTTTATTGGACGGCGGGTAAATGCGGTCTATACCCGTCCCCCACACGGCGATGGTGCCGCCTTCTGCCTCCAGTGCGCCCTGATGGGCGGCAGTATCGATACCGGAAGCCATACCTGACACAACGGGGATATTTTGCCCGCCCAACGACTTGCCGAAATCTTTGGCAATCCGCATTGCCTGCGGCGTGGCATGACGGCTGCCGACGATGGCGGCGGAAGGTTTGTGCAGCAGTTGCACGTTGCCGCGCAAAAACAAAACCGGCGGCGCGGTTATACCCTGAGTCAGCATTTCAGGAAAATCATCATCCCGCAGTAGCAGCAGACGGCATCCGTCCCGCATTTCCCATTCCAATGCCGCTTCGGCGGCCTGCCGTGCCGCAGTACGTTTGTCGCCGCCGCGCCAAGCCTCAAGCGCCTGTTTGTGCCGTATCAGTGCCGCCACCTGTTCCGCCGGTGCGGACAAGGCATTTTGCGCACTGCCGAAATGGTGCAGCAGCAGCAAGAAACTTTCCGCACCGATATAGGGCGTAAAAGCCAGCTGCAACCATGCGAAACGTTCGTTCTCTGTCATGAAATCTGTCCCCTTATGATTTCAGACGGCATTTGCTCCAAATGCCGTCTGAAAACGGAAGCCCTGCAATCTGAAAACCGGCGGTTTGCACCTACTCTTCGGCTTTTTCACCCGCACGGCGGGAAATGCCGATACCGAGCTGCTTGAGCTTGCGGTAGAGGTGGGTACGTTCCAACCCGACCTTCTGTGCCACTTTGCTCATATTCTGACCTTCTTGGGCAATGTGGTACTCGAAATAACGCCGCTCCAATTCTTCCCTCAATTCGCGCAGCGGCAGGTTGAAATTGAACCCGCCCACCATATTTTCCGTGCCGTCCTCATGCACGCCCCGACCTAAAAGGGAAGAAACCGCCGCCGCACCGATTTCCTGCCCGTCCGCCTCCAACAACAGCGTTGCAACGACACTGCCCAACTGGTCGAAATTTCCCGGCCATTCATAACGGGTCAATGCGGCAAGCGCATCTTCACTGAATGAGGCGGGCGCAATCTTTTGGCTTTCCGCCACATTGCAGGCAATCCCCTGTATCAGGAAGGGAATGTCTTCATGCTGCATACGCAGGGGAGGAATACGGACGACCGATTCCGAAAAAAGCCCGGCCGATTTTTCTTCACATGAAATGCCGTCTGAACCTGCCGCGTGGCTGCACGAAGCAATCACCCTGACGCGGCTGTGTTCCGCCTTGCCGACAATAAAGGCAATGCCGGCTTGGATGTTGCGGCTGTATTGGGCAATATCGCCCACATATAAAACACCGCCTTCAGCCTTCTGCAACAGTTCCGTCGGCATATCAATCAGATATTCGACCCTTGCCGGACTCACCCACGGCGTACCGTTTTTATGGAAATAGCGTGCCACCGTTTCAAACGGTGAACCCGCCTCGCCCGTCAAAAGTACAGGAGAGGCACGTTTCACCGCCGCACCTACCTCACGGTTCATTTCCTGAATCGCCGCACTGTTGCCCAGCTTGTCGAATACAGGCCCCGTTTCGGTTTGCGCCGCACCGTACTTCAACGCGTTTTCGACTGTGGACAGCAGCTTTTGCAGGGAAATCGGTTTTTCCAAAAAGTCGAGCGCACCGATTTTGGTGGCTTCCACTGCTGTGTCGATGCTGGCATGCCCGCTCATCATGACGACCGGCATATTAAGCTGCCCGTTTTTCGACCATTCCTTCAAAAGGGTAATACCGTCGCAATCCGGCATCCAAATATCCAGCAGCACCATCGCCGGGCGTACCTGATGGCGCAGCTTGCGCGCCTCTTCGGCATTTTCAGCCAATGCGACCGAATAACCTTCGTCCTGCAGGATTTCCGACAGCAGGTCACGGATGCCGATTTCGTCATCTACAATTAAAATATCGCTGCTACGCATAAATTTATACCGTTTTTGGCAAGATTATTCTGACACACGCGCCACCCGCATCCTGATTGCTCAAACTGATGCGGCCGCCGTGTTCTTCAATGATTTTTTTCACTACGGGCAGACCCAGTCCCGTTCCCGCCGGCTTATCCGTCACATACGGCTCGAAAGCATTGTGCAGCATTTCCTTGCCGAATCCCTTGCCGTTGTCGCAAACCGTCAGGACAATCTGTCCGTCCCTCCCCGCCTCCGATTTTACCCTGACTTCGGGCATATCGGCTTCCTCTGCCGCCTCGGCGGCATTTTTGAAAATATTGTGCAGCACCTGCCGCATGGCGGTCGTATCAGCCGCCACCATCAGCGGTTCTCCGGCAAGCTCCGCCGCAAACCGGCACGGACCGGCTTCATACAACGCCAAAACATCGCCGACCAATACGTTCAAATCCTGTTTTTCCAATTTGAGCGAAGGGGAACGCGCATAATTGCGGAATGCTTCGACCATTTCCTTCAATGCCGCCACCTGTTTGACGATGGTTTCGGTCGAACGTGCCAGGATTTGCGCATCCTGCTCATCCAGTTTCCCGTCCAATTTCCATGCCAGACGTTCGGCAGAAAGCTGGATGGGCGTGAGCGGATTGCGGATTTCGTGTGCCAGCCGTTTGGCCACTTCGCCCCACGCCGCTTCTTTTTGCGCGTGTATCAATACGGTGATGTCGTCTATGACCATAACCACACCGTTGTCGTTGTCTTCAGGCAGGACCGTTGCCTTACCCAGCAGGATTTTGGCATCGTCCGGAGCGGCATATCCCACCTGAACCGGTTTGTCCGTACCCGCTGTCGCATCGATAGCATCAAACACTTCGGCAAGCAGGGTATGCTGCACCGAAACGCCGTGCCAACCGTGCCGGTTGCTGCCCCACAGCGGCACGAGCGACATACTCAAGATATGTTCTGCAGCTTTGTTAAAGGTTTTCAGACGGCCTGTTTCGTCAAATACCACCACACCCGTGGTCAGGCTCTCCAACACGCATTCGAGATAATGCCTGGCGGCTTCTTCGCGCTTCCTATTGCGCTCGTCCGCTTTCTTGGCAATGGAAAGCTGCTCGGTCATATGGTTGAACAACTTGCTCAAACGCCCGAACTCATCGTTGCGCAGTACAGGGCGCATCTGGCTGAAATCGCCCTGTGCGACCGCCTTCGCCCCTTCGGCAAGCGACAAGATGGGCTCGACGAAACGACGGGCAAAATACAGCGCCATCACCAGGGCAAGGAAAATCGACAGCAGCGAGGCGGCAAGCAGCGTCGCCAGAAAGAAGGTCTGCAAACCCTTTTTGCTGTAACTCAACTCAGCATATTTCGCCCTTGCCTTTTCGATTAAGACGGCATCCTCTGCCACGCCTTTGGGAATGGGCTGACGGAAAAACAGCGCATAATCGCGTCCGTTGTACGTACCCGCCAGCAGCCAGCCCTGCGCGTATAATACGCCGCCTATACTTTCCAAGCTCCTGACCGAACCGGCCTGTTGGATTTTCTCCCAATGTTCCTTATCCGGAAACGGCTGGTCAAGCTTATGCGGATTGATGCTTTTTTCGATTTTACCGCTTGCCGCATTGTAAAGGGACAACTGGGTAAACCCGCCGGCATAATGTTCCAGCACTCTGCCCATATTGCCGGATAGGGAGGCAGTGCTGATGAGGTCTATCTGGACGGGGACGGCATTGCTGAGGGCATTGTCTGCCGCCAGATTCAATGCGGACTTGCTCAAATTGAGGCTGCGTTCAAGCGCCTCGTAAGTGTCGTTACCGAACCACGAATTAATCGTCCCGTTGATAAACTGCGCGGAAATGCCGAATAGGAACACGCCGGGCAATACGGCAACCATCGTGAACATTCCGGAAAGACGTTTGGCAATCTGCGAACCGAATACGCCGTTGCGCCTGTCTTTCAACAGCAATATGACATAACGTGCCAAAACGGCGGACAACACCAGCAGCAGCATTGCGCTGAACGAGACAATCCACCAGAAATAATCCGCCAGCGAACTGGTGCTGCCGGTTGCCGCCGTCAGTCCGTACAACAGGACGACGGCGCATATGGCTGCTATCAGTAGAAAACGGCGCATTATTTGTTCCCAAGAATGTTTAAAGGTTTCCAACCCGAATCCAAATGCCAGTTTTTAGAAGTCAATGCATTGATTTGGAAAGGTTTCGGCAGTTTTGAAGTGGACAACAGCAGACGGATTTCGGCCTTGGTTTCCCTTGCCTCCGTACCGGAAAGCGTGCCTTTATGCAGGACTTTCCAGTTGGCAACCGCACCGATTGCGCGCAATGCCGCATCCAAGGTATCGTAGTCGGTGGAAAATGCACCGACGGTAACACGGTAACGGTTGGTCAACGGATGGAAGGTCAGTTTGTAATAAATATTGCTGTCGTCGCCGATTAATTGGTCGAATTTAAACCGGTATGAGGCAACAGTAGGCGCGGAAAGTTGCCAGCCCAAGGTGAAATTAAGCGGCACGCCCCGGCGCAACGCCTGTTTGAGCTGGTCTGGCAGCTCGGTTTGGAAACGGCTGCTGACTGAGAGCTGCCCGCCGTCGGTTATCCTCGCTTCGGCACGACTCACATCTATCCCCTCCGCCGCCACATTCTGAAAGGCGGGGAGCATCAGCGGCACAATCAGCCATTTACTGCTTTTGAATAAGCGCGTAATAAAAGCCATCTTGGTGTTTGTTCGGTAAGAGTACCCGCGATTCGATCAGTTCTGCATCGGCATGGCGGTTGAGGAATTTTTGCAATTGTCCGTCGTTTTCCTCGACGAACACGGAACAGGTGGCGATCAACATCCTTCCCCCGCTTTTCAGCACCTGCCACAATGCATCCAGCAGGGCTTCCTGCTGACGGGCGGTTTTCATGCCGTCGGTCGGTCGGCGCAGCCATTTGACGTCGGGATTGCGCCGCGCCACGCCCGAGGCAGTACACGGCACGTCGGCAAGGACGGCGTCAAACGGTTTCCCATCATACCATGCCGGCAGTTCCTGTGCATCGGCACACGCCGTCGATGCCGTCTGAAAACCCAGGCGCGCGATATTGTCTTCCACCCGTTTCAGACGGCCTGCATCAATATCCAAGGCGGTAACACGGCAATCCGCCAATTCCAAAATATGCCCCGTCTTGCCGCCCGGAGCGGCGCAGGCATCCAAAATCCGTTCGCCGTCTTTCGGGTTAAGAAGATACGCCGCCTGCTGCGCGCCGAAGTCCTGTACCGAAACAATGCCGTCTGAAAAACCGGGCAGGCGGTTCACCGGCACTGCTTCTTCTAACATCACGGCGTATTCGTCCAACGCCCTGGCCGGAATACCTTCCGCAGCCAGTTTTTCCAAATAGCTTTCGGCATTGCCGTGTCGGCGGTTGACGCGCAAAGTCATCGGCGGATGGGATTGCAGCGCAGCGGTGATGTTGTGCCAGTGTTTCGGATAATGGTTTTTCAAATAAGCCACCCACCACAGCGGCAGGTTGTATTTCGCCACATCGTCTTTTTTACAGGAAGCCGCAAGCTTATCGCGTTCGCGCAAAAAGCGGCGCAAAATCGCGTTTGCAAACGAACGGTACTGCCCGCGCCCGATTTTCGCGATGCTTTCCACCGCCTCATTGACCACGGCATGGGGCGCGTTGCGCGTGTAATGCAGCTGGTACAACGCCGCCAAAAGCAGGCTTTCGAGCTGCGGGTTGTCAATCGGTTTTTTCAGCATCTGCGCGAGCATATGTTTCAAACTGCCCAGATAACGCTGACAGCCGTAGGCGATGTCCTGCAACGCGCCGTTTTCCTGTACTGTAAGGTTGGGATGCGCGGTGCGGATTTGCGCCAACACGTCCTGAAGGTTACATCCTTCGGCAACTGCCGCAATGCTGTCGGCGGCAAGTTTTTGGGCAAGTGCCATGCTCATATTATGTGATTCGCTTTCTTCAACTGATGGTTTCCGGACGGTATTCCCGTTTGCGGTTCAAGATGCCGTCTGAAGGAATTTACAGCTTTGTCCCTGCTTCAATAGACCGTCCTGCAGCAAACGCCGCAATATTCATACGTCTGCCGCCAGCAGGCTGCAATTCCGTAATATTCAGCGCGTTTTCGCCACAGGCAACAACCAAACCGTCCGCGGAACAGGACAATACTTCGCCCGCACAGCCTTGTTGCACCACGACTTCCGCCCGCCAGATTTTCATCGGCTTGCCCTGATACTCCACCCATGCGGCAGGTACGGGGTTGAAGGCGCGGATTTTGCGCTCAATCACTGCCACGCTTTCGTTCCAATCAATACGCGCTTCTTCTTTGCTCAATTTCTGGGCGTAGGTAACACCTTCTTCGGGCTGTTTGACCGCGTTCAGACGGCCTTCCGCCTGCAGATGCAGCAAGTCGGCAACAATCGCTTCGGCACCCAAACCCATCAGCGCGTCATGCACTTCGTTGGCGGTATCGGTCGGTTGAATGGCGTAGCGGTGTTCGCTGACCACATCGCCGGTGTCCAAACCGATGTCCATCTGCATGATGCACACACCCGTCTCGGCATCGCCGGCTTCAATCGCTCGTTGAATCGGCGCCGCGCCGCGCCAACGGGGTAACAGTGAAGCATGGATATTGAGGCAGCCGTGTTTCGGCGTATCCAACACATCTTGCGGCAAAATCAAACCATACGCGGCAACCACCATTACGTCTGCCTCGACCTCTTTGAGCATTTGCAGGGCTTCGGCGTTGTTGCGCAGTTTTTCGGGCTGCACCACGGTCAAACCCAATTCCAAGGCAGCCTGTTTGACCGGCGATGCGGTCAACTGCATACCGCGGCCTTTGGGACGGTCGGGCTGGGTCAATACCAGCGGGACTTCAAAACCGGCGGCGGCAATGGCTTTTAAGGCGGCAGCCGCAAAATCGGGCGTGCCGGCAAAGATAACTTTCATAGCATATTCCTGCGTATGCGTAAGGTTGTCGGATAATGCCATGCCGTATGAAAACGCCGCAGCGTTCAGACGGCATGGCAAAACAGGTCAAATCGTATGTTTCTGACGTTTTTTCAGTTTGGTCTTAATCCGACCCTGCTTAAGCTGGGAAAGGTGTTCGACAAATACGATACCCATCAGGTGGTCCAACTCGTGCTGTACGCAAATCGCCAATAATCCGTCTGCCTCCAGCGTGAATTTCTCGCCTTTTTCGTTCAGAGCCTCAACCTTGACGCTTTCGGCGCGGGTAACGGTGTCGTAAATACCCGGCACCGACAGGCAACCTTCTTCGTAAGTGGTTTCGCCGTCTTTCTCAACAATGACGGGGTTGATGAACACGCGCGGCTCGCTGCGGTCTTCGGTCAAATCCATCACGACGATGCGCTCGTGCACATCGACCTGCGTCGCCGCCAGCCCGATACCGCGCGCCTCGTACATGGTTTCAAACATATCGGCAACCAGCTTTTGGATGCGCTCGTCAACTTGTTCGACAGGCTTTGCCACCGTGTGCAGACGCTCGTCGGGATATTGGAGGATATTCAGTAAAGCCATAATTTTCTCTTTCCGTCGGCAGATACGCTGCCTGTTTTTCACAATTACCGTGATGGTATGGTTAATTCAATGTTAAAATACAAACAATTTATTGTAATGCGGCACGTCCCACAAAGACCTCCGCCACTCTTTCCAACCCAATCAAACAAACAAACCGAAATTCAGTTATAAGGGGAACGGTTATGCAACATCGTATTATAACCCTGCTCTGCATGGCAGGCATGGTATTCTCGACACAAACTTTGGCGGCAAATCTGAAGGTGCGTCCGAATGCGCCGCAACGGTACACAGTCAAACAGGGAGACACCCTGTGGGGCATCTCCGGCAAATACCTGTACAGCCCGTGGCAATGGAGCCGCCTGTGGGGTGCAAACCGCAGCCAAATCCACAATCCTAACCTGATTTATCCGGGTCAGGTTTTGGTGTTGCGCTACGTTAACGGCGAACCGCGCCTCAGCCTGGAACAAACAGACAACATCCCGGTTGTCAAAATGAGTCCGAATAAAGAAGTGTCCGGATACGGTATTCCCGCTATCGATGTCAACTTCTACCGCGTCTTCATGCAGCATCCGCAAATCATTTCCCACCAAGAGACAGCCGCCGCGCCCCGACTGGTTGCCGGGCCCGACAGCAGGATGATGTATACCAAAGGAGACCGTGTTTACACTAAAGGGCTGCAAGAGCCGGGCCGCTACCTGACCTACCGTATCAATAAAAATATCACCGATCCGGATACGGGTAAATTCCTCGGACAAGAAGTCGCATTCAGCGGCATCGTACGCTCCCTGCCCTATACCGATACCGCCCTCGAACAACGCTCCGAACAGGCGGCGGAACAGTTGAAAGACAACGAATACTACACCCGCGTCCATCCTTCGATTACTCCGCTGCGCACCCATTCGATACAGCCGCTGGTGGTAGAAACCGCCATCTCTGAAATACAGCAGGGAGACTATCTGTTGAAAATGCCGGAAAACACCGACCAATTCAACATGATACCGCATGAGCCGTCCCGTCCGGTTCAGGCAAAAATCGTTTCCGTATTTGAAGGTACGGAGGTTGCCGGCCAGTTCCAAACCATTACGATAGACAAAGGCGAGGCGGACGGATTGGACAAAGGCACGGTACTGAGCCTCTACAAACGCAACAAGGTTATGAAAGTCGATCTCTCCAACAACTTGGCACAAGCACCCAAGAGTAAAGATACGGTCGAGCTGATTTCCACTCCTGCAGAAGAAGTGAGCCTGGCAATGGTTTACCGTACCTCCGAACACCTGTCGTCCGCCATCATTCTGGAAAACATCTCCGATATTTCCGTAGGCGATACCGCCGCCAATCCGGGACGCGATTTGGAAAATATGCCGGATTCGGACCGCAGCCGTGTGAAGGTTGGCTTCGACCGCTCCGAATAATTCATCATCCGACAAAAATGCCGTCTGAAACACCTTTCGTTTCAGACGGCATTTTTCCATCTTCAATAAAATATCCGCTTAGGCTTTTCCGATGTTTTTGAAATCTCCTGCAACGCCTGATTGAGCCCCTCCAAATCCAACACCGTTTCCGAACGGCAGGAATCGCCGAAGATGTTTTTATATTCCGCAGTCAGTTTCAGCACCCCTTTGAACGCACGCCCCTCCAAAGCTTCAGACAATGCGAAAATATCGGCGAACACGCGTCCGTAGGTTTCACCCGAAGCAACCGCATCCGTGCCCAATGTGAACATGTCCATTTTTGCCAACTCGGCCGCAATCACACGCGCGTCTTCATCGTCAGGCAGCACTTCCGCCTTAAACCTGACCTGTTCCGCCATACCTTTGCCGTGGTTCCTGACCAGCAGGGCAAGCATCTGCGGTTTATGTTCCAAATGCTGCAAGGAAGCATGGAGAACCGGATGGATGCTTTCGTTCTGTATCATTTTCTCACGGTAAAACTTCTCCCCCGCAACCTTCGAACGAACAGAGACGACGGCCCACACCAGCCATACCAGCGCGATGGCGGAGATGACGGCCACCAGCCTGAACAGCTCTCCGGTATAGGCTTTTTGGTTAAACCAAACCTGCGCGGTTAAAAAACCGGCAAAGAAAATCAAGACATACAATATCGGTGCAAAGCGGCTTTGGATAGAAGCGTGCATCATTATTCCATTTCAAGTTGGCAAAATGGCGGCAGGCAAAATTCCGCCGCCGGGCTGCGGGAATTCTTCAGGCTTCCGCCACCGAATCCCTGCTGTAGGTTTTTTCGCAGTAATGGCATTTCAGCCTTGTCTGCCCGTTTTGATTTTTAACATAAAACCGGCTTTTGACCGGCTCGCCGTGGCTGGCGCAATTGGTGTTCGGGCAACGGAACACTTCGGCAATTTCATCGGGCAGGTTCAAATGCCGTTTCTGCACGACCTTGAAATTGTCGATAGTATTAACCACTGCTTCGGGTGCAAACAGGGCAAGGCGGTCAGCGGCACTGTCGTCCAACCATACTCCGTTGATTTTGATGATGTCCTTGCTGCCCTGGGTTTTACTGGGCAGGTTGAAGCCTACGGTTACCGCACTGCCGTAGTGCAAAAGTTTGAACTGGCGCAGGATGGTCAGCCCCCTGCCGGCGGGAATATGGTCGATCACCGTACCTTTTTCAATGGCTTCGACACTGAGTTTCGGGGTTTCCATATCTGTTCCTCACACTTCTTCGTTCAACACCAGCGACAATATCGCCATACGCGCATAAACGCCGTTGGTTGCCTGCTCGAAATAATAGGCATGCGGCGTAGCATCGACATCGGGATGGATTTCGTCCACACGCGGCAAAGGGTGCAGCACGCGCAGGTTCGGTTTGGCGCGGGCGAGCATAGACGCTTCGAGGTTGAATTTGCCTTGGATTTTGGCAAATTCCTGTTCGTCGAAACGTTCGCGTTGAACACGGGTCATATACAGGATATCCGCCCATTCCGCCGCTTCTTCCAAACTGCCGAGGATACGGTATCGGCAGCCGGCTTCGTCCAACTCTTCGGTAATATAGTCGGGCATGGCCAGGCTGGGCGGCGAAACAAAGGCAAATTCACAATTCCAGCGTTTCAACGCCTGACAAAGCGAATGCACGGTACGTCCGTATTTCAAGTCGCCCGCCATGGCGATTTTGAGGTTGTCCAAACGTCTCTGCGTTTCATAAATGGTAACCAGGTCGAGCAGCGTCTGACTGGGGTGCTGGTTCGTGCCGTCGCCGGCGTTGATAACGGGGACACGCGAAAACTCCGCCGCCACACGCGCCGCGCCGTCTTTGGGATGGCGCTGGATGATAGCATCGGTATATCCGGAAATGATGCGGGCGGTATCGGCAAGCGTCTCGCCTTTTTTCGCACTGGTATTCGCGCCGTCCGAGAAACCGATAACTTTGCCGCCCAGCCGCTGTACCGCCGTTTCAAACGACAGGCGCGTACGCGTGGACGGTTCAAAGAAGCACGAACCGATAAGTTTCCCTTCCAACAGGTTGCCGTGCGGCTCCGACTTCAGTTTCAATGCCGTCTGAAGCAGCAGCTCGAGCTGTTCCCGCGTCAAATCAGAAATAGAAATAACATGCTGTTTATATAGCGGATTAGGCATTTCACCCTTCCTCCGTAAAAGACCCGCGCCAAGCAGGCATCCGGTTATGCGTCCACACCGCCCGAGTGTTTCCGAAAGCGGCAATACGCCGCGTATTATCGCACATTTGCCGCCGCAAAGTTTCAACCGTGCACATCAAACGGTTTTCAGACGGCATATCCAAACACGCCCGCATAAGCATAAGGTATAATCCGGTCAGACATTTCTTTTCAGGAAACCGCCATGTTAGTCTGCAACCCTTACGAGGTAGTCATCCACGGTACGACGAGTTCCGGCAAGATTTTCCGTCCCAGCGACTGGGCAGAACGCCTGTGCGGCATTCTGTCCTCGTTTACCAAAGACAACAGGCTTTCCTATTCGAAATGGGTGCGCCCCATGCTGGTGGACAACATCCGCTGCGTTGCCGTCGATAAAAAACTGGAAACCGACAATCCCCAGATGTTCCGCTTCCTGATGGACTTTGCCGCCGACAACGACCTGCGCGTCATCGACTGCAAGGCACTGCTCGAAGAACGCGAACACGGAAAAGCAGACGAAGCCGCAGCCGAACACATCCCGTTGGCACAAGCAATCGAAGAAAAACATTCTGCCGAAAAAGCACGAGAAACCGCCGCCGCGGTTGCAGCCTACACCTTGCGCGAAATCGGTGCGGAAGACACGTCCACCGCCTTTGCCGCCTTAAGCGTGCTGCGCTCCATGCTGACCGACATCAACCGTTTTACCGAACAGATCAACAAAATCCAACGTCCCGCCGGCTACCGCCTGCTGGGTATTTTTGAAGAAGGCAAACACAATGCCGTCGCCGTCTGCGGTTTCCACGAAGCCTGCAACCTCGCCAGCGGCCGACATATCCATATCGACGACATCGTTACCCTGCCGCAAAGCCGCCGCAAAGGTTATGCTTCCCGCCTGCTGGAAGAAGTCCGGAAAATCGGTGCGGAAACAGGGGTTACCAAAATCCACCTTAACGTCCACGTCAACCACGACCGTACCGACGCGCACCGCCTGTATTTCAAAAACGGTTTTGAAATCTACGCCTACCACTTCCGTTGCGACCCCAAATGAAAACACTCCTCCTCATCTGCACCCTGTTGCCCCTTGCCGCCTGCACCGCCTTTTCCGGACAAGGCGGCAGCCGGATTTACGGCGAAATCAAAACCGGTATCGAAACCCGGCACAGCCGTTAAAAAATGCCGTCTGAACCCCGATGCTTCAGACGGCATTTCACAATATGCATTCTATTTTTCAACGTTGCCTGCCTTTGCAGCCCTGACCGAAACCGTCTGCAGCCTATACCAGCCAAACAGTCTGACCACGCACAACACCGCCAGCCACGGCATACACAAAGCTGTCAGGACATAGCGCGCATTACCCGTATTGACCACATCAACGCCACGCATCAGCGACAACAGCGCGTTTGCCCACTCCCACACCGAAGGCACGCTAAACGCCAAAACCGCCACCAAACCCAACGTCCGGAATATTCCGATTTCCAAAACCTGCCGCCGCAACACCGAACGGTTGAGCAAAAACAAAACCACCAACCCGAAGCCGACCACCGCCGACATACCTCCGTTTGCAACAATCTGCAAACTGTTGAACGCAATATCGGGGGTAACGGCCAATACGCCTTCAGAATCCGGCACGGCACGCTGCAAATCCAAACCCTGCAACACATTCAATACAAAACCGTACACCAAATCCGCCAATACCACGCCTATCGGCAAAGCACTCAAAAGCCGCCACATCTTTTCATCCGTCCAGCTGTTCAAAACTTTATTTTACCCGACCGTGCAGGCTGCCGAACAAAAATAAATTCAGCTTGAACCATCATGCCGCACCACACCGGCACCGATACAGGTAAAACATCAGTCCGCCCATTTAAACCATTTTTAAAATCAAACCATAAGATTCCGAACCGAGGGAAATTCCATACGGACAACACAAACCGCAAACCGACCGAACCCGACTCGCCGCCGAAACATTGCGCACCCGATAATCCGAGCCGTACACCATGCCGTCTGAAACCGATGCCGCCGGGTTTCAGACGGCATCTTATTTGCCCTCCGCAGCAAACCAACCCAATCGGCACGCTTCGGCGAAGCCGAAAGAATTGTGCAAATTCGGCAACGTGGTATAGAATTGAGTGTCTATACTAAAGAGAAACAAGGCATTTAACTGCCTTTTTTATTTGTCTGCCCTTTTTACGGAAACTGAAATGACCCCTTCCACACTGAAAAAAACCGTCCTGCTGCTCGGCACTGCCTTTGCCGCCGCATCCGTCCATGCATCCGGCTACCACTTCGGCACACAGTCGGTCAATGCGCAAAGCACGGCAAATGCCGCCGCCGCAGAAGCCGCCGACGCATCGACCATCTTCTACAACCCTGCCGGCCTGACCAAACTCGACAGCAGTCAGATTTCCGTCAACGCCAACATCGTATTGCCCAGCATTCGTTATGAGGCAGATTCCGCCACCGACTTTACCGGTATTCCCGTCCAAGGTTCGAAAAGCGGCAAAATCACCAAAACCACGGTTGCGCCCCACATCTACGGCGCATACAAAGCCACCGACGACCTGACCGTGGGCTTGGGCGTGTACGTCCCCTTCGGCTCCGCCACCGAATACGAAAAAGATTCTGTGTTGCGCCACAACATCAACAAACTCGGTCTGACCAGCATCGCCGTCGAACCTGTCGCCGCATGGAAACTCAACGACCGTCACTCCTTCGGCGCAGGCATCATCGCCCAACATACTTCCGCCGAACTACGTAAATATGCCGACTGGGGTATCCAGCAAAAAGCAGCAATGCTGAAAGCAACACCGTCCAATCCCGCCGGTGCAGCCGCCATTCAGGCCGACGGACACGCCGATGTCAAAGGCAGCGATTGGGGCTTCGGCTACCAACTGGCGTGGATGTGGGACATCAACGACCGCGCGCGCGTGGGCGTGAACTACCGTTCCAAAGTTTCACACACGCTCGAAGGCACTGCCGAATGGGCGGCAGACAGTGCAATGGCGAAACAGTTATGGGCGGCAAAATTATTGGAGGCGCGCGGTTATGTGCCGAATGAAAAAGCCAGCGTCAAAATCGTAACGCCTGAGTCTTTGTCCGTACACGGCATGTACAAAGTGTCTGATAAAACCGACCTGTTCGGCGACGTAACTTGGACGCGCCACAGCCGCTTCAATAAGGCGGAACTGGTTTTTGAAAACGAAAAAGCCGTCATCAGAGGCAAATCCGACCGTACCACCATCACCCCCAACTGGCGCAACACCTACAAAGTCGGATTCGGCGGTTCTTATCAAATCAGCGAACCGCTGCAACTGCGCGCCGGTATCGCTTTTGACAAATCGCCCGTCCGCAACGCCGACTACCGTATGAACAGCCTGCCCGACGGCAACCGCATCTGGTTCTCCACCGGCATGAAATACAATATCGGTAAAAACCACGTCGTCGATGCTGCCTACACCCACATCCACATCAACGACACCAGCTACCGCACGGCGAAGGCAAGCGGCAGCGATGTAGACAGCAAAGGCGCGTCTTCCGCACATTTCAGAAACAAAGCCGACATCATCGGCCTGCAATATACCTACAAATTCAAATAAACGGCTCGCCGTCTAAATGTAACAATGCCGTCTGAACGCTTCCGTTTCAGACGGCATTTTTATCAGGCAGCCAATACGCTTACCTCGGTATTCTATTAAACATTTGCCAAACTTCCTTCATATCAAAACAATCGGAACGCTCGGGCAGCAAAACGGCAGCAGGCAGCTTGGTGATGCCGTTCAAGCCGCGCGGGAACAGCGCAATCCGCTCTTTGCCCTTTTCTACATAATCCGCCCTACGGGTACGGACGGAAACCACTTCTCGATGGCGGTAAAGCAGCGTGTTCATCTCAATATAAGCTTCGTTGTGGATGGTTGCCGACTGTTTCTGCAACACATCTAACTGCCTACGGAGCTTGTCACCGGTTTTCAGAAGCCTGTTGAAAAACGACGGTTTGCCTTCCAGCTTGGCAGTACAGGTTTCGATGCTTTCCGAGACCAACTCAAGCTGCTTGGAATACTTTTCCAAACAACGTTCCAAGTCGTTCAGGCAGGCACTCACCTTGCCGGAAAACTCTTCTTCCGGTTTCCTTTTTTGAATAGACAATATCTCGCGGCTGCGGTGTTCCATTGCGGAAATATAGGCGTTCATGCGGTCGGACATGTTTTCCGCATCCCTGTTCATCCACAGCACAGGCAGCAGGCGGAAGGTTTCAAACGAATTAAAGATGCCGCCGAAAGACTGGCGGAAGGCGATATAAATATATCTTAAATCTTCCTCTCCCTTCGCCATGCGCGTCAGACAATAGTAGAACGGATCAAGGACAGTGTCGCCCAACAACCGCTCGAACTCTTCCAATCTGGCAGCAATCGCCTGCGTGCGTTCGACTTGCGCGGGGAATGGCGAAAACAGCAGCGGCAATACTTTCTCATTGTAGTTTTCCTCCATCTTATCCATCATATCGATGATTTCCCAGCTCACACCGGCTTGCATCGAGAGAATCTGTTTCAAACCGTTGGCAAAGCTCAGAGCATCATTCTGAGTGATGTTGCGGACGGGGATGTGGATGGCGGTGTAATAGCGGTTGTAGCTGGTATAGAGCTTGTCTTCCGACAGGAAGCGGCGCAAGGAAAACGGAAGGTCATCAGTGTAGTACGGCGCGATGGCGAAGATGTATTCCGATGTTCGGATAACTTCCAACTGACGGGTGCGCTGTTCGGCAAACAATACTTTGTTAAACACCGGTTCGGGCATCTGCTTCACTTCGCGCGGGCGCATCACCGGAAAACTGTTGCCGAGCAGGTGCGATTTTAGGAACACTTCGCAGATATAGGTACAGATGATGTCCGAATCGAGGTTGCGGGTGTTTTCGGGGATTTCCCATTGGGTTTTGTTTTTCAATATTGCAGCAGCGGCGTAGATGAATTCGGTTTTCAGAATCTGTTTGAAATTTTCCCGTGCGCGTTTATTCTCGGTATTTACGTTTTTAATGACGGACAGCACGCTTTCGAGAATGTCGGCAATATCAATCGGCGATTCGCATTGCGCCAATATATTCAGGCGTTCCGCGATATGCCCTGCCAGCCGTTTGAGATCGGGGATGGGGATGTCTGCCGCCAGCGATGCGAACGAAATACGTTTTTTGGGAAGGCAAGTGAAAGAACCGTCGGATTCATTGTAGCCGATGCCTTTTCGGGAAAGGATTTGCGTACAGGCGTCCTGTCTGGCTTCGGGAGAAAGTGTTTTGAAGATTTCTGTCAGATTTTCCTGCCAATGGCAGTCGAGTTCGGGAAGGATTTGATTGAGCCTGAAACGGACGGTGTAAGGGATAAGGTCTTGCTCGAAATGTTCATTT
>NZ_MAYZ01000023.1:0-153962 GCF_014596375.1 Neisseria sp. RH3002v2f | reverse complement strand
GGTGCATAACTGGCTTAAATATAAAGAAGGATTTTCTGAGCAATTAGTTGATTTTTGCTTAGAAAAAATGGAATTGCAAAATAATGCTGTAATTCTTGATCCTTTTGCAGGTTCAGGTACAACAAATTTTGTCTGCCAGACAAAAGGAATTAATTCTGTAGGATTTGATATTTTACCTACTTCAGAATTAGCAATTAAAGTAAAATCAAACATAAAAAATTTCAATATTACAGAATTAAAAGCAATATTATACGAGTTAGAAAGTTTAAGGATACCTTACAACTTCAAAAATTACTTAGAATACATTCCAATCACAGATGGAGCTTACCCTAGAAAAACTAATATAGAATTGGCATTTATAAATAAATGGATTTCGGAAAATAAATATTCTGAACTATCTAACAGTTTATTACAATTATGTATTGTTAACTCACTAGAAGATATAAGCTATACAAAAAAAGATGGACAATATTTACGATGGGATTACCGATCAACAAAAGTTAAAAACCAAAATGCATTACGCATAAAAAAAGGGAAAGAGCAATTAAAAACAAAATTAGACAAAGGAGAATTACCCTCTGCTTTTGAAAGAATTAAAATAGAATTTTTAAAAAAAATAGATGATATATATAACCATCAGAAATCTGATAACAAATATGGTAATATTCTGTTTTTACGAAAGAATGTGTTATTTGAACTTCCTAAATTCATGGAAAATTCATTAGATGGTGTAATCACCTCCCCGCCATATTGTAATAGATATGATTACACAAGGAGTTATGCCCTTGAATTAGTTTACTTAGGTTTAAATAATTCCGAAATTAAAAATCTAAGGCAAAACTTATTAACATGTACTGTTGAAAATAAATCAAAAGAGAATGATTTACATAATATATATAAAGACATAGGAGCACTAGATAGATATGAATTTGTAAAATCAATTTTACTATCTAATAAAGCTTATAGTGAAATTATTGAAGCTTTAAATTCAAGAAAAAATAATAATGACTTAAATAACAATAATATTATATCAATGGTTAAAAACTATATTTTTGAACTAGCTATTTTATATTCAGAAATATTCAGAGTATGTAAAAATGGGGCAAAAGTATATTTTGTTAATGATAATGTAAGATATGGAGGAGAGGTAATTCCTATTGATTTTTTATCATCTGAAATTGCAGAAAATTTAGGATTTAAGGTTTCCAAAATATTCTGTATCAAACAGCAGAAAGGAAATAGTAGTCAACAGATGAAAAAATTTGGAAGAGTTCCTCTAAGAAAAAGTATCACTGAATGGATTGTACAAAAATCGTAATACATACAATTAAACCGAGCAAGCTGTAGCCTGCATATCCAACCAACCGCATGCGTGGCCTTCGCCACACACCCTACCTATAAAAGGGAACCTCAAAACCAACACGTAGGGTGTGTGCAGTACGCACGCATGCGGTTGCTTGATTGACGGTTTGCCATTTCAACTTTTAACTTCGTTGAAGCTAGCGCTTTCAGACGACCTCAAAGGTCGTCTGAAAGCGTCAAATTTAACAAAGTTAAAACCTTAAACAACAAACCATTCCTTCTCCAACACCCAAACCACAAACAAAAATCCTATGGCGCGTTATCGCAGAAACTTCATTGCCGGCGGCACATTCTTTTTCACCCTAAAACTCGCTGATCTATATCGGTATAAGATTGTCTAATATATCCGATCCTTACCTATCGTAAAATCATACGCCGATGTTTAAACGGTTCAACCGGACATGCCTGAATAACAGGGTTGATTGGCCAATATAAAACTGCACTTCGGAAACCGGAGTGCAGTTTTATTTGCTTAGTTTATATTTGACGGTTTAATGCGAGGCGTCAGTATGAACGGTCAGTTTTCCATTCATAGCATCATCAAGTTTATCCTTGTCTAAGGATTTCTCCCAACGGGCAACCACAATGGTAGCACAAGCATTACCCACCAGGTTGGTCAGCGCCCTACATTCGGACATAAAGCGGTCGATACCCAAAATCAGCGCCATTCCTTCTACCGGCAAGCTGGGGACAACAGACAGTGTTGCCGCCAAGGTAATAAAACCTGCACCGGTTACACCTGCCGCACCTTTTGAACTGAGCATTGCCACCAACAACAAAGTAATCTGTTGAGTGATAGTCAAATCGGTATTGGTGGCCTGTGCAATAAACAATGCGGCCATGGTCATATAAATATTGGTACCGTCAAGGTTAAAGGAATATCCTGTAGGGATAACGAGACCGACCACAGACTTCTTACAACCTGCTGCTTCCATTTTTTGCATCAATGTCGGCAGTGCGGCTTCTGAAGAGGAAGTTCCCAGTACCAGCCACATTTCTTCTTTAATATAACGGATCATTTTTAAGATGGAGAACCCGTTGTAACGTGCCACCGCACCAAGGACAAAAACGACAAACAATAATGATGTTAGATAGAAAGTGGCCACCAAAAGAATCAGATTACTGATGGAATGCAGACCATATTTCCCAACGGTGAACGCCATAGCACCTAATGCCCCCAACGGTGCGGCCTTCATCAATATAGAAACCACTTTGAACATCGGGGTTGTTGCCGCCAGAAGCAAGTCAGTGATAGGACGCGCTTTCTCGCCTACGGAAGCAAGAGAAATACCGAATAAGACGGAAACGAATAAGACTTGCAGAATATTACCTTCCGTCAGGGGGCTGACCACCGTAGTCGGAATAATATTCATCAAAAAACCAACCAAGGTGCTGTCATGTGCTTTCTCAACATATTCCGAAACCTTTTCGGAATGCAATGTAGCGGGGTCAATATTGAGTCCTGCCCCAGGTTGGACAATATTGGCGACTATCAGGCCAATAACCAATGCAAGAGTCGAAAAGGTAAGGAAATAAAGCATTGCTTTACCCGCAACGCGACCAACCGACTTCATATCATTCATACCGGCAATACCGGTAACAACGGTCAGGAAAATAACCGGTGCAATAATCATCTTGACCAGCTTGATGAACGCTTCCCCTAAAGGCTTCAAGCTTTCCCCGAAATGAGGAAAGAAATTGCCAAGTATAATACCGATAATGATGGCAACGATAACTTGGAAATACAGGCTGTGATAAAATTTCGGCCGGCCTTGCGGGAGTTCTGGCGTATCTGGAGCAGTATGCAGCATAGTGTGTCCTCTCTTAATATTCAGTTCTAATTTGAAATAAAATGTAATTTACCCACTAATTTAAAAAATACAACACAATTTAAAAAAATACAACATAATTCAAACGATACTTTATATCTTTATGAGTTTAAATATATAAAAATTTAAAATTGTTAACGATATGGGAAATTTTGATATTTTCCTCCCTTCCAAACAGCAATGAAAAGCAAGACGTAACCTGCCTCTCCAAGCCGCCTTACCATGCCGTACCTTATATTTCGGTAACGACCCGCTTGAAACTTTATGCCGCTCAAACCTATTAAACATATGCTGAATCAAGATAAACCAAATGCCGCCTAAAACCAGATTTCCGGTTTCAGACGGCATTTAATCTTTAATCAATCAGATGATTGATTTACACCAAACCTTTTGCTTTCAACACTTCCAGCATGGTAGTGCCCAACTCGGCAGGGCTGCGGGTGTAAGCGATACCGGCTTTTTCGAAAGCGGCGAATTTTTCCTCGGCAGTACCTTTACCGCCGGAGATAATCGCACCGGCGTGGCCCATGCGTTTGCCTTTAGGAGCGGTAACACCAGCAATGTAACCTACAACAGGTTTGGTTACGTTGGATTGGATGTATTCGGCTGCTTCTTCTTCCGCAGTACCGCCGATTTCACCGATCATGATGATGGCGTCGGTATCCGGGTCTTCTTGGAAAAGTTTCAGTGCGTCGATTTGGTTCATACCCGGAATCGGGTCGCCACCGATACCGATACAGGTTGATTGACCCAAGCCCAGTTTGGTGGTTTGTGCCACGGCTTCGTAAGTCAATGTACCGGAACGGGAAATAATACCGATGCGGCCCGGAGTGTGGATGTGGCCCGGCATAATACCGATTTTGCACTCACCCGGAGTAATCACGCCCGGGCAGTTAGGGCCGACCAAGCGGGTACCGTTGCCGTTGGTTTCCAAGTAACGTTTGGCTTTGAGCATGTCCAAAGTAGGCACGCCTTCGGTAATCACAACGACCAAGCCTACGCCTGAATCAACTGCTTCAACGATAGAGTCCAAAACAAACGGAGCGGGAACGTAAATTACAGATGCATCCGCGCCAGTTTCTTTAACGGCTTCTTTCATGGTGTTGAATACAGGCAGGTTCAGGTGGGTTTGACCGCCTTTGCCCGGGGTAACGCCGCCGACAACTTTAGTGCCATAAGCCAGAGCTTGTTCGGAGTGGAAAGTACCGTTTTTACCGGTGAAACCTTGAACCAATACTTTGGTGTCTTTATTAATCAATACGCTCATTCTTTTCTCCTTAGGCGTTTACGGCTGCAACAATTTTTTCGGCTGCGTCATTCAGGCCGTCTGCAGAAGTCAGTTTCAGACCTGATTCGTTCAGGATTTTCGCGCCGAGTTCGGCGTTGTTACCTTCCAAACGAACAACGACAGGAACGTTGACGTTGATTTCTTTAACGGCTGCCACGATGGCTTCCGCAATCATGTCGCAACGTACGATACCGCCGAAGATGTTGATCAATACGCCTTTAACGGATTTGTCTTCCAAAATCAGTTTGAACGCTTCAACCACGCGGTCTTTGGTTGCGCCACCGCCAACGTCCAAGAAGTTGGCAGGTTGGCCGCCTTTGAGTTTGATGATGTCCATAGTAGCCATCGCCAAACCGGCACCGTTAACCATACAGCCGATATTGCCTTCCAGGGCAACATAGTTCAGGTCGAATTCGGAAGCTTTCAGCTCACGTTCGTTTTCTTGAGATTTGTCGCGCAATTCAGCGATTTTTGGCAGGCGGTAGAGCGCGTTGCTGTCGATGCCGATTTTGCCATCCACGCAGGCGAGCGCGCCGTTTTCGCGAACTGCCAGTGGGTTTACTTCAAACAGGGCGAAGTCGTTTTCGATAAACGCTTTGTACGCGCCAGTCATCAGTTTGACAAACTCGTTGATTTGTTTGTCTCTCAAGCCCAGTTGGAAGGCAACTTCGCGAGCTTGGCAAGGTTGCAGACCGACCAGCGGATCAACGGTTACTTTGAAGATTTTTTCTGGAGTTTCGGCAGCAACTTTTTCGATTTCCACGCCGCCTTCGGTAGAAGCCATGAATGTAACGCGGCGGGTAGAACGGTCAACCACTGCGCCCAAGTACAGCTCGGTTTGAACAGGATACATGTCTTCGCAAACCAAAACGCTGTTGACAGGTTGACCGTTGGCATCGGTTTGGTAAGTTACCAAGTTGGTGCCAATCAGGCTTTCAGCCACTTCTTTGGCTTCTTCGCGGCTTTTAACGACTTTTACGCCGCCCGCTTTACCGCGGCCGCCGGCATGTACTTGTGCTTTGACAACAGCGAATTTGCCGCCCAATTTGTCGTAAGCTGCAGCGGCTTCTTCGCCGTTGTGCGCCAAAATACCGCCTTGTACGGGCAAACCGTAGCTAGCCAGCAGTTCTTTAGCCTGATACTCGTGTAGATTCATGGATTTCTCCTTAAGGTGAGTGGGTTTTAGGAATCGCCCTGCGGACAATCCTATATTTTCAGACGGCACTATTGTTTACTGAAAGGCAGCCACATCCGCGCCAACAAATACATAACCGCGCCGCCTACTCCGAGAATAAAAAAGACGATGCCTTTTTTACGCGAATTCGGGCAGAGCAGGTAAACGGCAAGGCTGAAACTGATAAACAACAATGCCACGCGCCAAACCAATTCTTTATCTTTGAAACGGTTGAGCGTATAAGTTTCGGTCATCATCACATACATCTGCCACAATGCGGCCATACACATGCTGATGATGCCCATCGGTATAAACAGGATACCGATTACTTCTTTATTCATAATTAAATGCTGTCTGTGAATTTAATCTTAAAAAATCAAATCATATAGTAGATTAGAATACTATTTTTTAACACAGACTTTATTCCAAATTTTTGAGAATTCACTACTTTTCATATTCTCCCCTTCAAGAGCAATTAAATTCTCATTTACAACAATGTACCGAGTAAATCCAGTATAACCACCAAAACCATTTTTAGAATTTACTTCCCCACACTGTCCATCTTGATTCTTAAATTCAGCCGAATCGGGGTCTTTTAAACTATTACGCACCAAAGATTGTGATATCACTGTAATTTTTTGATGTTTCTCAAATTCTTCTCGTTCTTTATCTTTTCTTGCTTCTTCGGCATTTTTTTCAGCCCTAACTTTAGCTATTTCTGCCTGCTCTTCCGGTGTTAATTCTTTTTTCGGGATTGAACACATAGCAACAACAAATAATACAAAAACTCCAACACCTATTACTTTAATTTTTTTCTTTCTTTCGGTCTTAATTTTATCTTCAATTTTACGTTGATGGTAAAGTTTTGTTCTTTCTTCATCATTCTCTGGTTCATCATATAAAGCTGTTTTAATAGTCTTCAAAAAAGAATCGCTTTTTTCAATGAGCATTTTCCTACCATCGAACAGCTTGATTTCGATAACATCACCATCTGTCACTTCATAAGATTGAATATCGAGTAGCGCAATTTTTCCTATTTTAGGTATTGTAATGAAATTTTTATCAAATCTAGCTTTACAAGACTGAAAACTTCCCGCGAGTATATTAATATATGCCATAAATATCTTTCATCAATAAAAATTAACCTATGAAATTTCACTTCAAATACAACAATAATTTATACCAAAGAATAGAATCTATCAAAAGTCTAATTTAAATCAAAAATATTTTCCGAATATTCATCTTTCCGAAAAGGTCGTCTGAAACTTTTTCAGACGACCTTTTATGCTTTACTTGACCTGATTAGCCATGCAAAGCGCGTTTGTCGGCCGCCAATGCAGCTTCGTGAACCACTTCGGACAAGGTTGGGTGGGCATAGATAATGCGGGCGATGTCTTCGCTGCTGGCGAAGAATTCGAGCGCAGTCACGCCTTCGGTAACCAATTCGCTGACAACCGGGCCAATCATATGTACGCCCAAGATGCGGTCGGTTTTGGCATCTGCCAACACTTTAACCGTACCCTTGGCTTTGCCCATTGCCAATGCGCGACCGTTTGCACCGAAACCTGAAGTACCTTTTTTGTACTCCACGCCTTCGGCTTTGAGCTGCTCTTCGGTTTTACCCACCCAAGCGATTTCAGGATCGGTGTAAATAACAAACGGTACGTTGTTGAAGTCGATATGCGGTTTTTGACCGGCAATGCGCTCGGCAACGGCAACGCCTTCGTCGCTGGCTTTGTGTGCCAACATCGGGCCGCGAACCACGTCGCCGATTGCCCATACGTTAGGCAGGTTGGTACGGCATTCGCCATCTACTTTGATAAAGCCGCGTTCGTCTTTTTCTAAGCCTACGGCTTCGGCGTTCAGGCCTTTGGTGTTTGGAATACGGCCGATGGCAACAATCAGTTTGTCGAATACTTCGGTTTTGGCTTCGCCGGCAGCAGTTTCGTAAGCAACGGAAACGCCTTTGCCTTCAGATTTGATGTCGCCGATTTTCACGCCCAATTCAATGCTCAAGCCTTGCTCTTTGGTGAAGTATTTGAAGGCTTCTTTGGCGATTTGTTGGTCGGCGGCAGCCAGGAAGGTCGGCGCAGCTTCAAGAATGGTAACTTCTGCACCCACGCGGTTCCATACGGAACCCATTTCTAAACCAATCACGCCTGAACCGATCACGCCGAGTTTGGCAGGCACTTCGGTCAGGTTCAATGCGCCTTCGTTGTCCAATACGTTCACGTTGTCGATAGCGACTTGTGGCAGCGGACGCGGTACGGAACCGGTCGCTACGATGACGTGTTTGGCTTCGATAACGGTTTTCTCGCCTTTGTTATCGACTTCGATTTGGTAAGCATCGCCATTTTTACCGGCAAAGGAAGCCGTACCGAACAGGCTGGTTACTTTGTTTTTTTGGAACAGGAATTTCACGCCGCCGGTCAGTTTGGTCACGATGGCATCTTTGCGCTCAATCATTTTGGCCGCGTCGAATTTTACGTCGCCGACAGTGATACCGTGTTCGGCAAATTCGTGTTGCGCAGCGTGGAAATGTTCGCTGGATTGCAACAGGGCTTTAGAAGGGATACAACCTACGTTCAAGCAAGTACCGCCCAATGCAGGGGCATTGCCTGCTTTGTTAACGCCTGCGTCAACGCAAGCGGTTTTGAAACCCAGTTGCGCGGCACGGATAGCGGCAACGTATCCGCCCGGGCCTGCACCAATCACTACTACATCATATTGAGACATTGTGTCATCCTTTGCTTTTGCAGTATCTCAAAATAAAAACGATACTTTTTGTTTCTTTTTTATTTTGAATGACTGCGTTTTGATGGTTTTAAGAAAAGGCCGTCTGAAAGTCCATATCTGTCGATTCATTCAAATCAAATGTTTCAGACGGCCTCAATCGTTCGTTGAGCCTATTGTAGCACGATACTACATTACGCTACATCTAAATAAAAATTCAGACGGCCTTTTCATTAACAAATAAAAGGCCGTCTGAAACGATTACAGATCCAACAACAGGCGGGCTGGGTCTTCCAACGCGTCTTTAATGGCTACCAAGGTCAATACAGCTTCGCGGCCGTCGATGATCCGGTGGTCGTAAGACAGAGCCAGATACATCATTGGACGGACAACAACTTGGCCGTTTTCAACCACAGCGCGCTCTTTAGTGGCGTGCATACCCAAAATTGCAGATTGAGGCGGGTTGATGATTGGAGTAGACATCATAGAACCGAAGGTACCGCCGTTGGTAATACTGAATGTACCGCCGGTCAGATCTTCGATAGCGATTTTGCCGTCTTTGGCTTTTTTCGCGTAATCAACAATTGCTTGTTCGATGTCGGCAATGCTCATTTGGTCGGCATCGCGCAGGATTGGCACAACCAAACCGCGTGGGCTGCCAATTGCGATACCGATGTCGAAGTAGCCGTGGTAAACGATGTCTTTGCCGTCAACAGAAGCATTCACAACCGGGTATTTTTTCAGGGCGGCAACAGCGGCTTTAACGAAGAAGGACATAAAGCCCAATTTCACGCCGTGTTCTTTCTCGAATTTTTCTTTGTACTTCGCACGCAAGTCCATGATTGGTTTCATGTTGACTTCGTTGAATGTAGTCAGAATGGCGTTTTCTTGTTGAGAAGCCAAGAGGCGTTCTGCAACACGGGCACGCAGGCGGCTCATTGGTACGCGTTCTTCAGGACGTGCGCCGGCAGGAAGTGCAACAGCAGGAGCAGCGGCTACGGCAGGTTTGGCAGCGGCATTTTGTACGTCTTCTTTCAATACGCGACCGTCACGGCCGGAACCTTGCAATGCGTTCACGTCAACACCGGTCTCGGCAGCCAGTTTCGCAGCGGCAGGCATAGCGGCGTTGTTTTGTGCAGCAGCAGGAGCGGCAGCCGGGGCTGCTTCTGCAGGAGCGGCTGCAGGTGCTTCAGCAGCGGCAGTAGCAGCTGTATCGATACGAGCCAAAACTTGGTCGGCAACAACGGTTTCACCGTCTTGCGCTACGATTTCAACCAATACGCCGGCTTGTGGAGAAGGGACTTCCAAAACCACTTTGTCAGTTTCGATATCGATCAGGATTTCGTCACGGGCAACTGCTTCACCAACTTTTTTCTTCCATTCCAAGAGCGTGCCTTCAGATACGCTTTCAGACAGCATAGGTACTTTTACATCAATAATCATTTTGTGTCTCCAATGGCCCTTTCAGACGGCCTGTTGTGTGTTTTTAATTCTGCATATGGGCATTCCGCCTGATCAGCCTCAGACGGAATGCTACTTGGTTTATAACGCCAAAGCGTCTTCAACCAATTGTTTCAATTGAGCAATGTGTTTGCTTGAGTAACCCACTGCAGGCGATGCACTGCTTGGACGACCGGCATAAGACAGTTTTTGCTCTTCGCTGATAACGTCTTCGATGCGGTGGCGGATTTGGTAGAACGCGCCTTGGTTTTTCGGCTCTTCTTGCGCCCAAACCACAGATTTTGCATTCGGATATTTCGCCAGTTCAGCTTTAACCTCTTCGTATGGGAACGGATACAGCTGCTCAACGCGAACAATCGCAACATCATCTTCCAGTTTACGCTCGACACGACCGGCTTCCAAGTCATAGTAAACCTGACCGGCACACAATACCACACGTTTCACGCTGTCGTTGCTTGCGCGTTCGGCAGTATCGCCGATAACCGGACGGAAAGTCGAACCTTCGGTGAAGTTTTCCAGCGGGCTCATTGCACCTTTGAAGCGCAACAGGCGTTTGGACATGAAAATCACCAGCGGTTTACGGTATGAACCCAAGACTTGACGTTGCAAGAGGTGGAACATTTGCGACGCTTCAGACGGCATGATGACTTGCATATTGTTCTCAGAACACAGTTGCAGCCAACGTTCTACGCGTGCAGAAGAGTGCTCAGGGCCTTGACCGTCGTAACCGTGCGGCAGGATGGTGGTCAGACCGCACAAACGACCCCATTTGGTTTCGCCTGAAGACAGGAATTGGTCAATAGTCACTTGCGCGCCGTTGGCGAAGTCACCGAATTGAGCTTCCCAAATGGTCAGCTTATCAGGAGCGGAGCAGGCAAAGCCGTACTCGAACGCCATCACGGCCTCTTCGTTCAAAATGGAGTCGATAACCAGGAACTCGCCCATGCCTTCGCCCATATGGCGCAGAGGAACATAAGTACCGTCGTCCCATTTTTCGCGTTTTTGATCGTGCAATACTGCATGACGGTGTGAGAATGTACCGCGGCCGGAGTCCTCACCGGAGATACGTACGCCATGACCTTTGGTTACAAGGCTTGCGTATGCCAAGGTTTCGGCCATACCCCAGTCGATGGCTTGTTTACCAGATGCCATGGCTTTACGCGCTTCAATCACACGTTTCGCAGTCGGATGCAGGGCAAAGCCTTCCGGCACGGCGGTAAATTTCTCGGTAAGACGCTCAATATCTGCGGCAGGCAAACCGGTTTCGATGTGTTCGCGCCAATCTTTGCCTTGGTATTTGCTCCAATCGATTTGTGTACGTTGGAAGTTGCTCAACGTTGTTTGCTCAACGTGTTCGCCTTTGTCCAAAGCATCGCGGTAGGCTTGGATGTAAGCGTCAGCCTCAGCTTGGGTTACCACGCCTTCGGCAATCAGTTGCTCGGTGTACAAAGCACGCGCACCCGGGTGTTGCGATACTTTTTTGTACATCATCGGTTGGGTCAAGGTCGGATCATCGCCCTCGTTGTGGCCCCATTTACGGTAGCAGACAACGTCGATCACGATGTCTTTATGGAATTTTTTGCGGTAATCCAAAGCGGCTTGGATGGCAAAGCAAACGCGTTCAGGATCATCGCCGTTCACATGGATAACCGGAGCGGAAACCATTTTCGCGATATCGGTACAGTGTACGGTTGAACGGGTATCGCGGATATCAGAAGTGGTAAAGCCGATTTGATTGTTGATCACGATGTGAACCGTACCGCCGGTGGTATAACCGCGTGTTTTAGACAGGTTGAATGTTGCTTGGTTAACACCCAAACCAATAAATGCGGAGTCACCGTGAATCAATACCGGCAAGACTTTATCGCGTCCGTTTTCGCCCAAACGTTTTTGTTTGGCGCGTGCAGAACCTTCCACTACCGGGTTAACAATTTCCAAGTGGGATGGGTTAAATGCCAAAGAAACGTGCATCGGACCATGCGGAGTGGCGATGTCGGAGCTGAAGCCCATGTGGTATTTTACGTCGCCGCTAGGCAATTTGATTTCGGCACGGCCTTCAAACTCAGCGAACAAATCGCCGGGTTTTTTGCCCAAAATGTTAACCAAAACATTCAGACGACCACGGTGTGCCATACCGATGATGACTTCTTCCACACCGTCTTTACCGGCGTTTTGAATCAGGTAGTTCAAACCGGCAATCGCACTTTCGCCGCCTTCTACACCAAAGCGTTTTTGACCGACATATTTGGTATGCAGGTAGCGCTCCAGAGTTTCGGCAGCAGTCATTTCTTTCAAGATACGGCGTTTTTGTTCAACGTTGTAGCTTGGCGTAGACAGCACGCTTTCAAAATAATTGCGAACCCAGCGGCGCTCTTCGGTATTTGGGATGTAGATGTACTCTACCGCGATATGACCGCAGTAGGTTTGTTTGAGGTTGCTGATGATTTTGGAAAGAGGCAGTTTGCCCTGACCGGAAAAATCGCCCTCGCCCATATTGAATTGAACCGCCATATCGGCATCTGACAAACCATGGAACTTAGGATCGAGAGCTTCGATATTTTGAGGTGGGATACGTTTGAGCGGATCAAGTTGGGCTGCACCCACGCCTTGTATACGATAGGCAGAAATCAGACGCAGAACGCTGACTTGCTTTTTCATCATTGCCTCGTCCACACCGCCCGCAACGGCTGCGGCAATTTTCTTTTTAGCCAAAGTGGCAAATGATTCACGAATCGGTATGTGGGCAACATCGACAGCGGCTGCACCGGGCTGCTTGCTCAAATCGGTAAAATACTGCTTCCATTTCTCATCCACCGAATCGGGATTTTCCAAAAAACTCTCGTACAACTCCTCAATATAGGGTGCATTCGAGCCAAACAGATAAGAGAAATTGAGTTTTTCATCCATCATGGCGTGCGCTCTTTTCTTTAAAATATAAACAAAGGGTAGAAGTCCGCGTCCTGACGGCGGAACTTATGCCGTCTGAAAAGACACTTCATTCTACCCTATTTCAAACCGGATTGCTTGCATTAGTTTCATCCGACTACAACGACACTAACCCGACAAACAATCCGACTTTCCGATATTTCTTATCCAACAATATATTAATATAAACTATCTATCATTTACAGATACATAATCCCGACGCGCCGAACCGGTATAAAGCTGACGCGGACGACCGATTTTTAGTGCCGGATCGCTAATCATTTCATGCCAATGCGAAATCCAACCCACGCTGCGCGACAGGGCGAAGATAACGGTAAACATTTCAGTCGGGATTCCCAATGCGGACAGGACAATGCCGGAATAGAAGTCGACGTTTGGATACAGCTTGCGCTCTACGAAGAACGGATCTTTAAGGGCAATTTGTTCCAATTCCATTGCCAGCTTGAATTTCGGGCTATCTTCCAAACCCAATTCTTTCAGTACTTCGTAACAGGTTTCACGCATGATACTGGCGCGCGGATCCATGTTGCGATACACGCGGTGACCAAAGCCCATCAAACGGTATTTGCGTTGTTTCACACCTTCCATGTATTCGGCAACATTAGCTACATCGCCGATTTCGTCCAGCATCTTCAACACAGCTTCGTTTGCACCTCCATGTGAAGCACCCCACAGGCAGGCAATACCGGCAGCAATGCAGGCAAACGGGTTTGCACCCGAAGAACCTGCCAGACGGACGGTGGAA
Organism: Neisseria sp. RH3002v2f; assembly: GCF_014596375.1. NCBI lineage: Bacteria > Pseudomonadati > Pseudomonadota > Betaproteobacteria > Neisseriales > Neisseriaceae > Neisseria > Neisseria sp. RH3002v2f. The sequence continues at coordinate 140,424 of NZ_MAYZ01000023.1, read as the reverse complement.
GTCGATGCATTTTGCTCATGGTCTGCATGGAGGATAAAGATGCGGTCGAGCGCGCGCGCCAAAACTGGGTTGGGTTTATAATCTTCACACGGTGTAGCAAACATCATGTGAAGGAAGTTTTCAGAGTAAGAGAGATTGTTTTTCGGATAATTGAACGGCAAACCGTTGGAGTAGCGGTAACACATTGCCGCGATTGTCGGAATTTTGGAAATCAAACGGTAAATTGCGATTTTTCGGTGTTCGGGATTGGTAATATCCAGACTGTCTTGATAGAACGCAGACAGTGCGCCGACCACACCGACCATCATCGCCATCGGATGCGCGTCACGTCGGAAACCACGGAAGAACCAAGTCAGCTGTTCATGTACCATCGTATGGCGGCTGACAGTGGTATCAAATTCTTTTTTCTGCTCAGCTGTAGGCAGTTCGCCGTAAATCAACAGATAGCAAACTTCCAAATAATCGGATTTTTCGGCCAGCTGCTCGATAGGATAACCACGGTAATACAACAGACCTTCATCACCATCAATATAAGTGATTTTGGATTCGCAACTTGCAGTTGACACGAACCCGGGGTCGAATGAAAACAGACCTGTATTTTTAGTCAACGTACGGATATCAACCACATCATGGCCGATACTTGCTTCCAATACCGGCAGCTCCAAAGCCTCTTGAGTTGAGGTAGTAAGTTTGACAGATTTAGACATTCTTAAAACTCCTTTGTAAGTTGGGGCTTTCGTTGCCGCATAAGCGACACGGTCTTTTTTCAGACGGCCTCCGTATGGAAAGGGCTTGTTCGGATCGGTATCGCAAACAAGCCCTATAATACATTATGCCTGTCTGATTTTTTCAAGCATAGGAATCAGGTGCTTCCTGTCCGTTGCCGAATGCCCGTTAATCAAGGCAAGTAATTCTTGATCTTGAAATTCAAGGATTTCGCAAAATTCAGATAACTCCTGATCACTCAAGTGCTCAAATTCTTTTTCCATAAACCTGCCGAAAATCAAATCTAATTCCAACAATCCACGGCGGGTTTGAAAACGGATTTTCCGTTTGGCAATATCGTCAAAAACCATCATTTCTTAAACGGCTCGTTTCAACATAATCTCTTTAATCTTACCGATGGCTCGGGTCGGATTCAAGTGTTTAGGACATACGTCTACGCAGTTCATAATGGTATGGCAACGGAACAGGCGGTATGGGTCGTTCAGATTATCCAAACGCTCATTAGTGATGGTATCACGGCTATCCGCAATGAAACGGTAAGCATTCAGCAAACCGGACGGACCAACAAATTTATCAGGATTCCACCAGAATGACGGGCAGGCAGTCGAACAGCAGGCGCACAAAATACATTCGTACAAACCGTCTAACTCTTTACGCTCTTCCTGAGTTTGCAGACGCTCTTTATCAGCATCAATCGGGTTATCGTTGACAACATAAGGTTTGATGGAGTGATACTGTTTGAAGAATTGGGTCATATCCACAATTAGGTCACGGATAACAGGCAGACCTGGCAGAGGACGGATTTTAACCGGCTGTTTCAAGCCACGCAGATCGGTCAAACACGCCAAGCCGTTTTTGCCGTTGATGTTCATACCGTCAGAACCGCAAATACCTTCGCGGCAAGAACGGCGGAAAGACAATGTATCATCTTGCGCTTTCAGGCGCACCAAAGCATCCAAAAGTTTAACGTCGGTCGGTTCCAATTCCAATTCGTAACGTTGCATATAAGGTTTAGCATCAACGTCCGGATTGTAACGGTAAATTTCAAAACTCATTTTTTCCATGAGAAGTGTTCCTTTCTCATAAACTGTCCAATAATTTTGTATTATGGATTCAGACAGTTCAATGTGGGTATCGTCAGGTTTCAGACGGCCTCTAAGATAAAGGCCGTCTGAAAACACATCAATAAACGCGTTTGGCCGGTTTGATATATTCCACGCTCAAAGGCTTGGTATGTACCGGTTTATAAGACAAAGTATTGGTGTCCGAATGATACAGGGTATGTTTCATCCAGTTTTCGTCATCGCGCTCAGGATGGTCATCCGAAGCGTGCGCGCCGCGTGATTCTTTACGTGCTTCAGCAGATACCAAAGTCGCCTTCGCCACTTCAATCAGGTTATCCAATTCCAAAGCTTCGATACGCGCGGTATTCCACACTTTGCTCTTGTCTTTGATTTCAGTACGTTTTACACGCTCGGCAATCGCCATAACCTGTTTCACACCCTCTGCTAAAATCGCATCGGTACGGAACACGCCGGCGTGCAATTGTACAGAGCGTTGCAGCTCACGACGCAATGCATCAACGTTTTCACCATCGGTTTGGCTGTCCAAACGCTCGATACGTTGGCGGGTCAACTCACCGGCATTAGCAGGCAGAGGTTTCCAGTCGCTTTGCTCTTTGATGAATTTAATCATGCTGTCGCCGGCAGCTTTACCGAATACCACCAAGTCTAACAAAGAGTTAGTACCCAAGCGGTTTGCACCGTGTACGGAAGCACATGCACACTCACCTGCTGCATACAGACCTTTTACAGGCACTTCGTAATCTTCACCTTGCGGAACAACAACTTCACCGTGATAGTTGGTCGGAATACCGCCCATCATGTAGTGGGTAGTCGGCACAACAGGAATTGGGTCTTTAATCGGGTCAATACCGGCAAACTGGATGGAAATCTCGCGGATGCCTGGCAGTTTTTCCATAATTTTTTCTGCGCCGATATGGTCGATTTTCAGCAATACGTGGTCTTTATTTTTACCGCAACCGCGACCTTCGTAGATTTCCATTGCCATCGCACGGGAAACCACGTCACGGGAAGCCAAGTCTTTTACAGTCGGAGCGTAACGTTCCATAAAGCGTTCGCCATCGGCATTCAACAAAATACCACCCTCACCGCGCACACCCTCGGTAATCAATACACCGGCACCGGCTACACCGGTCGGGTGGAATTGCCAGAATTCCATGTCTTCCAACGGAATACCTGCACGGGCACAAATGCCCAAACCATCACCGGTATTCATATAAGCATTGGTAGAAGAAGCATAAATACGACCGCCACCACCGGTAGCAAACATCACAGCTTTAGCGTGGAAAATATAAACTTCGCCGGTTTCCATTTCCATGGCAGTTACACCGACTACGTCGCCGTTTTCATCACGAATCAAATCTTGTGCTGTCCATTCCACAAAGAATTGTGTATTGGCACGGACGTTTTGTTGGTACAAAGTATGCAACATCGCATGGCCGGTACGGTCGGCAACTGCACATGCACGTTCTACCGCACGTTTACCGTGTTCGGCAGTATGACCGCCGAAAGGACGTTGGTAGATTTTACCGCTTTCCACACGGTCAAAAGGCATACCCATGTGCTCCAACTCAATTACGGCTTCAGGCGCAGCGCGACACATAAACTCAATCGCATCTTGGTCACCCAACCAGTCGGAACCTTTTACGGTATCGTACATATGCCAATCCCAACGGTCTTCCTGCACATTACCCAATGAAGCAGAAATACCGCCTTGAGCCGCTACAGTATGAGAACGGGTTGGGAATACTTTAGACAAAACAGCACAATTCAGGCCGGATTTAGACAATTGGAGGGCTGCGCGTAAACCTGCACCACCACCGCCAACAATCACGGCATCAAACTTGCGAACAGGAAAACTCATATTTACCCCCAGATTACTTTAACTGAATATACCAAGCAGCCGACCAACCAAACGATGGTGGCAACTTGTAAAAACAAACGCACGCCGAAAGGCTTAATGTAGTCCATCCACAAATCGCGGATACCTACCCATGCATGCAGGAATACGGCCAAAAAGCTCACTTGGGTAAAGACTTTCACCCAAGTTTGATTGAAAAACGCCTGCCATGCCGAATATTCTTTAGGCAACGTGAACAGAACAACCAATAGAACTACGGTGTATATCAACATGATGACCGCAGTTGCACGCTGCATTGCCCAATCGCGCAAACCGTAATGCGCGCCTGTCAATTTACGTTCTACCATAATAAAGCTCCCAAAACGACAGTCAAAACCAATGCAGAAGCAAATACGGCTTTAGCGGTATTACGTGCAGTATTCAGCTCCAAGCCTTTATGCGCATCCAAAAACAGAAAACGGATACCGGCAAAGAAATGGTGCAAATACGCCCACAGCACGCCGAGTAAGATTAATTTGACCAAGGGATGGGAAATAATGGAACGGTAAGTCTCAAATGCGGATTCTTGGCTTAAGGTACCTGACAGGAAATAAAGTAGGAAGGGCAGCATGATAAACAACCCGACACCACTGATACGGTGAAGAATGGAAACTATCCCGGGTATCGGCAGACGGATTTTCGGTAAATCCAGATAAACAGGACGTGATTTGACAGACATAGTCAATTCCTCTGTAGTTATGATATCAACTCAAAAACCGTAAACCCAGTGCTACACTGGGTTACATAAACGTTAATTTACCTGTTTTATCTCATTTTGAACAGCGTATTTTAAAAACAAACTAATAAATTTTAACAAACACACATGAAAACAGTAAATTAAAGAACAAATTTCTAATTTGCACTATTTGCTTTATCAGGGACATCAACATCAAATTCAATTACTGGGAAATAAAATGCCGTCTGAGAAATTTCAGACGGCATCCTTCATGTATCAATCAAATTTTTAATTTAGCGTCGGCATCACGCAATGCAGTACGCAAACCTTCCTCGATAACAGGATGGTAGAACGGCATATCCAGCATTTGTGGAACGGTCATCTTCATTTGATGCGCCCATGCCAACAGGTGCGCCAAATGTTCAGCGGCAGGGCCTACGATTTCCGCACCGATGAAGCGGCCGGTTGCTTTTTCGGCATACAGGCGCATATGGCCCTTGTTTACCAGCATCACGCGGCTGCGACCTTGGTTTTTAAACGATACTTCGCCGATGACAAATTCGTCTGGCTGGTATTGCGCGGCAACCTGCGCGTATTTCAAACCGACAAAGCCGATTTGCGGACTGGTGAACACCACGCCGATGGTGCTGCGGCGCAAACCGCCGCCGATATTCGGATAGCGGCCCGCGTTGTCGCCGGCAATCTTGCCTTGGTCGGCAGCTTCGTGCAGCAAAGGCAATTGATTGGACGCATCGCCCGCGATGAAAATATGCGGAATACTGGTTTGCATGGTCAACCGATCGGCAACAGGTACGCCGCGCGCGTCTTTATCGATATTGATGTTTTCCAAACCGATATTGTCAACGTTCGGACGGCGGCCTACGGCTGCCAGCATATATTCGGCAACAAATACGCCTTTTTCGCCGTCTTGCTCCCAATGTACTTCTACATTGCCGTCTGCATCGAGCCTGACCTCGGTTTTAGCATCCAAATGCAGTTTCAATTCTTCGCCGAACACGGTTTTCGCCTCGTCTGAAACGACAGGGTCGGAAATACCGCCGATGATGCCGCCCAACCCGAAAATCTCGACTTTCACGCCCAAACGGTGCAATGCCTGACCCAGTTCCAAACCGATAACGCCCGGTCCGAACACGGCAACGCTCTTAGGCAGCGTATCCCATGAGAAAACGTCGTCGTTGATAATCAAACGGTCACCCAAAGACTGCCACTGCGGCAGGATAACGGGACGCGAGCCGGTAGCAATCACGAAACTTTTTGCCGTGATTTGGGTATGGTCGTCGATTTGGACGGTATGCTCGTCGATAAATTTAGCCGAACCCATAATGCGTTTGTCGGCAGGCCATTCTTCCACATCGGCAACGACAAAGCCGACAAAACGGTCGCGCTCGGATTTAACGCGCTGCATCACTTCTTCGCCATTGACGATGATACTGTCTTTGTCCAAATGCACGCCGAACGGGTCGGTATGCAATGCGTGATGACGCGCCTCTGCGGCGGCAATCAAGAGTTTGGAAGGCATACAGCCCACGCGCGCGCAGGTTGTGCCGAACACATTGTTTTCAATCAGGTAAACATTATCCGAATGTAAACGGGCATTGCGAAACGCACCCATGCCGGCAGTACCGCCGCCGATCACGACTACATCTGCTTGAATTTTTTTCATATCCTGTCCTTCCAATTTTGCCTGAAACGCCAATGGCACAAGGCATATCAGCTTCAAATACGTTTAAATTTTCTAAATTAATAGCGTAAACCAGGCAAACAAAGGATAATTCCTTTTAAATACAATAATATTCAAATCCACCTGTAAATATAGAGTTATCCGGAACAGTAGTGTAGGACCGCCCGAATAACTCTATTCAGCATATCAGACAGTTTTAATCGAACTGCCTTAGCGTAAAACAGCTATTAGTTTTTAGCCAAGTAAGCTTCCAAATCTTCGCTGCCGCCGATGTATTTACCGCCAATGAAGACTTGAGGAGCAGTCATCTTGCCGGTAATGGCGCGTACGGAAGTAACGGTTGCATCTTTGCCCAATACGATTTCTTCGTATGACAAACCTTTGTCTTGTAAAGCTTGTTTGGCTTTAGCACAGAATTGGCAACCTGGTTTGGTGAAAATTGCCACAGACTCTTGAGCTTTCCAGTCAGGAGCAATGTATTTCAACATAGTGTCAGCGTCAGACACTTTGAAAGGATCGCCTGGTTCTTCAGGTTCGATAAACATTTTTTCAACCACGCCGTCGTTAACCAGCATGGAGTAACGCCAAGAACGTTTACCGAAGCCCAAGTCTTCTTTGCCGACCAGCATGCCCATGCCTTCGGTGAATTCGCCGTTGCCATCAGGAATCATGTAGATGTTGTCAGATTCTTCTTCGGCAGCCCAAGCGTTCATCACGAAAGTATCGTTTACAGATACGCAGTAGATTGCATCAACGCCGTTTTCTTTGAACGCGCCGAACAATTCATTGTAACGCGGCAAATGGGAAGAAGAGCAAGTCGGAGTAAATGCGCCGGGCAGAGAGAATACGACTACTTTTTTGCCTTTGAACAAATCGTCAGTAGACACATCTTTCCAAGTGTCACCGACGCGGGTGCGGAATACTACGGAAGGTACTTTTTGACCGGTACGATCTTGCAAAGCCATTTTGAGCTCCTTAATAGATAGGTTTAAGAAATGATTGTGAATTGATTTGGGCATTCTACCCCGAATAAGTTGATTTGTATAATTTATAGTTCAAATAATATTAATTATTCAAAACTATTAATTACCGACCTCGACCAACTTCTTACAGTATATAAAGCCATGCCTAAAAAAAACAAGTCTTATTTGAGAAAAATTCTTAAAAACTCCCCTACGCTCATTTGAAAACAGAAATGCCGTCTGAAAAGTATTCAGACGGCATCCGATTACGTTATTCCTGCTTATTTAGCTAGTTCGGCACGCAGTTTGTGGGTTACGTTCATCATCACTTGGAGTTGTTCCAGAGTTTCTTTCCAACCGCGTGTTTTCAGACCGCAGTCTGGGTTCACCCACAGGCGTTCAACTGGCACAACCTCGATGGCTTTGCGCAACAGGTGCTCAACTTCAGCTTCAGTCGGTACGCGTGGGCTGTGGATGTCGTAAACACCCGGGCCAATGTCGTTCGGGTATTTGAATTCGCCGAACGCGGTCAAGAGCTCCATGTCGGAACGTGAAGTTTCGATGGTGATGACATCGGCGTCCATAGCGGCGATGGCAGGCAGGATGTCGTTGAACTCGGAGTAGCACATATGGGTGTGGATTTGTGTGCTGTCTTCGCAACCGGTAGAGGACAGGCGGAAGGATTCGCCGGCCCAGTTCAGGTAGGCATCCCAATCGGCGCGTTTCAAAGGCAGACCTTCACGGATGGCAGGTTCGTCGATTTGGATGACTTTGATGCCTGCTTTTTCCAGATCCAATACTTCATCGTTCAGGGCCAGTGCGATTTGTTTGCACACGGTAGAGCGAGGAATATCGTTGCGAACGAAAGACCATTGCAGAATGGTTACAGGGCCGGTCAACATACCTTTCATCGGGCGTTTGGTCAGGCTTTGTGCGTAAGTAGACCAAGCCACGGTCATGGCTTCAGGACGGCTTACGTCACCGAAGATGATAGGTGGTTTAACGCAGCGTGAGCCGTAGCTTTGTACCCAGCCGTATTGGGTGAATGCAAAACCGCTCAACAATTCGCCGAAGTATTCAACCATGTCGTTACGCTCGGCTTCGCCGTGTACCAGTACGTCCAAGTCCAGTTTTTCTTGCTCTTCAACCACCAAGGCGATTTCTTTTTTCATCGCAGCTTCGTAATCGGCGGCAGACAGTTCGCCTTTTTTGAAGGCTGCACGTGCTTGGCGGATTTCGGTAGTTTGCGGGAAAGAACCGATGTTGGTAGTCGGCAGCAGAGGCAGGTTCAACCATGCTTGTTGCGCTTTGATACGGTCGGCAAATGGAGATTTGCGTTGGTCTGCGTTGGCAGGCAAATCGGCCAAGCGTTTGGCAACGTCTGCACGGTGGATTTCGCTGCTGTTGGCACGGGAGTCGGCAGCAGCTTGGCTGGCGGCCAGTTCTTCGGCAACAGAATCACGGCCTTCGTTCAATGCGGCTTTCAGAACGCGCAATTCTTGGGTTTTTTGCAGGGTGAATGCCAACCAAGAGTACAGATCAGGTTTGTTGGCTTTCAGTTTTTCTTCAACTGACAAGTCAAATGGAGTGTGCAGCAGAGAGCAAGAACTGGAAATCCACAAACGGTCGCCCAGTTTGGCTTGCAGAGGCTCGACAGTTTCCAAAACTTTGTTCAGGTTGGCGCGCCAAATGTTGCGGCCGTCGATAACACCGGCAGACAGAACTTTGTCGTAGTCGGCAAATGCGTCCAGTTGCTCAGGAGCGCGTACCAAGTCGATATGCAGGCCGTCAACAGGCAGGGATTTCAACAATGCGGCGTGTTCGGCAACAGAACCGAAGTAAGTGCTCAGCAGGATTTTGGCGCTTACTTTGCTCAAAGTGGCATAAACGTCTTTGTATGCTTCTACCCATTCTTTAGGCAGGTCAACAGTCAAAGCAGGCTCGTCGATTTGAATCCACTCTGCACCGGCTTCAACCAAAGCAGTCAGGATTTCAACGTAAACAGGTAACAGTTTAGGCAACAGGCTCAGACGGTCGAATTCAACAGCGCCTTTTTCTTTACCCACCCACAGGAAAGTCAGAGGACCAACAACGGTCGGTTTGGCTTTCAGGCCCAAAGCTTGGGCTTCTTGCAGTTGTTGAACGTAGTGTTTGGCGTTGGCTTTGAATTCGGTATCGGCGTGGAATTCAGGCACCAAGTAGTGGTAGTTGGTGTCGAACCATTTGGTCATTTCGATAGCGAATTGATCTTTGTTACCACGGGCCAGTTGGAAGAATTGTTCCAAAGACAGGTTTTGGCTGTCGAAGCCGAAGCGGGCAGGGATGGCACCGGTAGCAACTTGCAGGTCGAGGATGTGGTCGTAGAAAGTGAAATCGCCTGCGGCAACGTAATCAGCGTTGGCAGCAGCTTGGTGTTTCCAGTTTTTCTCGCGCAAGTCTTTAGCAACAGCCAGCAATTCTTGCTCGCTGATTTCTTTGCGCCAGTATTTTTCTTGGGCGAATTTCAATTCGCGGAAGGCGCCGACACGCGGGAAGCCTGAGAAATGTAATGTTGTCATGTTGAACTCTCCAGTTGGATTTTGTAAGGACCGGTTCAATCCGAATCGGCCGGTATTGTAAATCAGAATGGCTTGGATGGGGCGGTGTTTTGCTTTTTTAGATACCTTAGATGCCGTCTGAAACTGTTTGATACGGCTTTAAGGGCGCACGCCTAAAATATGGCAGATGGCGTAAGTCAGCTCGCTGCGGTTAAGCGTATAGAAGTGGAAATCTTTCACGCCTTCGCGGGACAGGACTTTGACCATATCAATGGCGATACTTGCCGCCACCAGATTGCGCGTACCTTGGTCATCGTCCAAACCTTCATACATTTGCGACAGCCATTTCGGGATTTTGACATTGGTTACCTGCGCCATTTTGCCGAGCTGCTTGAAGTTGGTAACAGGCAGGATGCCGGGGACGATTTCCACATCGATACCCAACATCACGCAGCGGTCGCGGAAGCGCAGGTAGCGCTCTACATCGAAGAAGAATTGGGTGATGACGTGGTTTGCGCCCGCATCGATTTTGCGTTTCAGATTAATCAGGTCGGCTTGTGCGGATTTCGCTTCGGGATGTACTTCGGGGTATGCTGCTACGGAAATGTCGAAGTCGGCGACGGAGCGTAATAGCTTAACCAAGTCTTCGGCGTAAAACGGTTTTTTCTCATAACCGGCCGGCTCGTCTCCGCGCAGGGCGACAACCCGGCGGATGCCGCTGTCCCAATAATCTTTGGCAATTTGGCGCAATTCGTCGGGAGAAGCGTCGATACCGGTCAGGTGCGGGGCTGCTTCCAAGCCGGTTTCTTGCTTAATGCGTTTGACGATGCCGTGTGTGCGGTCGCGTTCGCCGGAGTTGGCGCCGTAGGTTACGGATACGAACTTGGGATGCAGGGTTTGCAGACGGTGGATGGAGTCCCACAGCATGGTTTCCATTTGCTCGTTTTTCGGCGGAAAAAATTCAAACGAAACGTTGATGTCGCCTTTCAAATCGGAAAGGCTGTTATTTAACGCATTGATTTCTTTTGCGTAATTCATGGCCGCGTACCTTTTATTATCTTTTATATGATATTTCAGCCAACATAATAAAGTTGCTCCAAACATGAGTCAATTTCAAAATTTTCAGACTTATCATGAAAATTTCTAATATATTACAAAAATAGTTAAATTTCCTTGTACAGACCTTCTAAACTATGCTAGAGTTTGTTATGTTATAACACTCCAAGCAAGGCAATATATGAAACCGAATATTCATCCTGACAATTATCGAACCGTTCTTTTTTTCGACAGCAGCGCCAATGAAGGCTGGCTGATTCGTTCTTGCGCCGAAACACACGGAAAAACGATGGTTTGGACAGACGGCAAAGAATATCCGCTCTTTTCCTTAGATACTTCCTCTTCCTCACATCCCGTCTATACCGGCAAACAGCGTAACGTCAATACTGAAGGCCGTGCCAGCAAATTCAACCAACGTTTCCAATCCGTAATGTCATCGTTTAGAAAGGACAAATAATGCAGGTTCTGTCTTCACTCAAAACCGCCAAACAACGCCACCGCGACTGTCAGATTGTCAGACGTAAAGGCAAAGTTTACGTTATCTGCAAAAGTAATCCGCGTTTTAAAGCACGCCAACGCTGACCCCCTACCCTTCCTGCTTCGGTTGTAAAGCCCCTCCTACCGCAAGCCCTTTTCAAATATGCCGTCTGAAACATGAAAATAGCGTTTCAGACGGCATATTTTCCGTCAATACGAATCCGGAATGTGTTTGAAATACAGCATGACCAAATACCAAAACAGCGTCGCGGCGGCTGCGCCAAGCAGTACCCATGCGCTGATTTTGGCGACATCGCGCAGGGCGCGTTTTTGCTTGCGGCTGAAGAGGCGGTTGATAATCAGCGCGGCAAGTGCGAAAAAGAAAAAAATACGGAAAAGTCTGCCTATCATATCGGGAAGCGGGGGAGGTCGTCTGAAAAAGTATGGTTCGGGCACGGCGGCATGGGGACGGATGTTTGAGCGCGTCAGGCTGCTTGTCCGACCGTGTCAAAAAGTCATGCCGTTTGCTATATAATAACGCTTTTCGCCGCATTTGTTGGAACAGGATATGAGTCAAAATGCCTCGGTGGGCATTGTAACGCCCCAAAAAATTCCGTTTGAGATGCCGCTGGTTTTGGAAAACGGTAAAACTTTGCCGCGTTTCGATCTGATGATTGAAACCTACGGCGAGCTGAATGCCGAAAAAAACAACGCGGTTTTAATCTGCCATGCGCTGTCGGGCAACCATCATGTTGCGGGCAGGCATTCGGCGGAGGATAAATATACGGGCTGGTGGGACAATATGGTCGGACCCGGCAAACCGATTGATACAGAACGTTTTTTCGTGGTCGGTTTGAACAATCTGGGCGGCTGCGACGGCAGCAGCGGACCTTTGTCGATCAATCCTGAAACGGGTAGGGAATACGGCGCGGATTTTCCTGTGGTTACGGTGAAGGACTGGGTAAAATCCCAAGCCGCGCTTGCCGATTATCTCGGCATCGAACAATGGGCAGCGATTGTCGGCGGCAGCTTGGGCGGTATGCAGGCTTTGCAGTGGACGATTTCCTATCCCGAGCGCGTGCGCCATGCTTTAGTGATTGCGTCTGCGCCGAAGCTGTCCACGCAAAATATCGCGTTTAACGATGTGGCGCGTCAGGCGATTTTGACTGACCCCGATTTTAACGAAGGACATTACCGCAGCTACAATACCGTTCCCGCACGGGGCTTGCGGATTGCTCGCATGATGGGACACATTACGTATCTTGCCGAAGACGGCTTGGGCAAAAAATTCGGACGCGACTTGCGTTCCAACGGTTATCAATACGGCTTTGGCGTTGAATTTGAAGTGGAATCCTATCTGCGCTATCAGGGCGACAAATTCGTCGGACGGTTCGACGCCAACACTTACCTGCTTATGACCAAGGCTTTGGACTATTTCGATCCGGCGGCGGATTTCGGCGACAGCCTGACCCGCGCCCTGCAAAATGTGAAAGCGAAATTTTTTGTCGCCAGCTTCAGTACCGACTGGCGTTTTTCGCCCGCGCGTTCCAAAGAGCTGGTGAAAGCGCTGATTGCCGCGCACAAGCCGGTGCAGTATATCGAAGTAAAATCCAACCACGGCCATGACGCCTTTTTGATGGAAGACGAAGCCTATATGCGCGCCGTAGCGGCTTATATGAACAATGTGGACAAGGATTGCCGATCATGAACTTGCGCGACGATTTACAGTTGATTTACGACTGGATTCCCGAAGGCAGCCGCGTCTTGGACTTAGGCTGCGGCGACGGCGAATTGCTGGCGGCTTTGGTGGAACACAAAAAATGCAGCGGCTACGGCATCGAAATCGATACCGACAGCGTCATCGCCGCCATGTCGCGCGGCGTGAACGTCATTCAAGCCGATTTGGAGCAGGGTTTGGCGGAATTTGGCGACCAGACCTTTGACGTTATCGTTTTGAGCCAAACCATCCAAGCCATGCAGAATACCGAGAAAATCCTGCGCTGCCTCATGCGCGTGGCAAAACAGGCGATTGTCAGCTTCCCGAATTTCGGCTACTGGCGCAACCGTTTCCAAATCGCCATCGGCGGCCATATGCCCGTCTCCGAACGCATGCCCTACCATTGGTACGACACGCCGAATATCCATTGGTGTACGCTCAAAGACTTTGATTTATTGTGCGCCAAAAACAAAATCCGCGTCCTCGAACGCGCCGTCATGGCGGGCAACAAACAGGTCAAACATTTCCCCAACCTTTTGGGCAGCTTGGCGTTTTACCGCGTTGGGTAAGATAGGCTGAGAACCTTGTTGGTATAGTGGATTAAATTTAAACCAGTACGGTGTTGCCTCGCCTTGCCGTACTATTTGTACTGTCTGCGGCTTCGTCGCCTTGTCCTGATTTAAATTTAATCCACTATAATAACGAGGTTCTTCCGTTGTACTAACAAGAGGCCGTCTGAAAAATGAAATATCAGATTTTCAGACGGCCTCTTTAATGTTGGAAACAATAGAATGAAAAACAAAACTCCATCACTTTTCTTATTGGTTGCGGCAATCATGCTGACCGCATGTTCTCCGAGCAAAGAAGATAAAACCAAAGAAGTCGGCGTATACGCTGCTTCGTCCTCCGCGTCATCAGCTCCTTCCCAAACCGATTTGCAACCGACCGCATCCGACCCTGATAACGTCAAGCAGGCAGAAAGCACGCCTCCTTCAAATTGCACCGGCCTGCATCAGATTAGCGGCATTGATGATTTTGTCAGCCAGGTTGCCGAGAATATCGATTCCAGTTGTTTGTTTGAACGCAGCCCTAAAGAACTGGCGGCGATTTGGGGCATCCCCGGCGGAGATGATCCCCTGAAGCAGGCAATTTTCCCCGATATGGATACGGACGATCCTCAAAACGCCGATAAATTAATGGAGGTAATCGATCAGATGGCAAAAGGAGGACAGGGCTATAATCAGCAGGCGGTAGTATCGGCGATACAAAAAATGGAAGCACTCAGGCAGCGGGATACACTGGTTTTATCAACAGGTAAGGGAACAATCCAAGGCACGGACCAGCCGCCCAGGACAACGCGCCATTTCGGCATAGAAGCAACGCCGGCATATCTTGAGAAACACGGCGGCGGTTTTGGCGGCAATTTCCAAAACATCAGCCAACTGCCCGGATACTTGAGGATTCGCGGGAAAATTTTGGAGGATCAACGGATATTCCGCCTGTTCAACCGCGACCGTGACCCTGATAAGCCTTATCTGGAAATGACGTTTGACGAAAACGGGAAAATCACGCAGATTACCGTATATGAAAATGTTGCCAATCCGATAAGCGGCATTCATTTGATGTAACACCCTAAAGCCCGTACACCGCGTCTGCCCGATGGCGGACGGTACGGGTTTCTTTCAATCCTGTACGGCTTTGTCTTGTTCTGAAAACAACCCGGGATAGAGACGGCCGTTGATGTAAAAATGCCGTCTGAAAACCTTTCAGACGGCATTTTTCAAGTAGGATATCAGGCGCGTTTGCGGAATTCGCCGGTACGGGTATCGATTTCGATTTTGTCGCCGTTTTCGATGTAAGACATCACTTGGATTTCAGTGCCGCCGACCAGACGTGCAGTTTTCATCACTTTGCCGGAAGTATCGCCTTTAACGGCAGGCTCGGTGTATTCGACTTCGCGTACGATGATGGTAGGCAATTCTACGGAGATAGGGTTGCCTTCGTAGAAGGTCACTTCGCATTGGTCTTCCATGCCGTCAACGATGAATTTCAACGCGTCGCCGATGTTGTCGGCTTCGATTTCGTATTGGTTGAATTCTTCGTCCATGAAGACGTACATAGGATCGGCAAAATAGCTGTAAGTACAGTTTTTGCGGGACAGGATGACGACGTCGAATTTATCGTCGGCTTTGTAAATGGTTTCGGAAGCGGCACCGGTCAGCAGGTTTTTCAGTTTCATGCTGACTTTGGCGGAAGAGCGGCCGCCTTTGATGTATTCGGTTTTTTGAACGACCATAGGATCGTTGCCGACCATGAATACGTTGCCGGCGCGCAGTTCTTGTGCTGTTTTCATTGTGATTTCCAATCAAATCGGTTGTAAATAAACGCGCTATTTTAGCTTATTTTTTTATGCTTTGAAATAAAGGCGGCGAGTTTTTCAGGAGCTGACGGCTGATCGAAAAGATAACGGCTCCACTCCTCTGCGCCTTGCCGCCAGTCGTTTTGATGTTGATGCAGGGTTTGCCAACATTCGAGGCGTTGTGTTGCGGATAATGCCTCTCCGCCGTTGAGGTCGTTTGAAAGGCGGCGGTGTGCCGATGCGGTTTCGGGCGAGTAGAAACCATGCGCCCTATCCCAAAAGGCGTGGAGTTTGTCGAGATGGACATGCTCGTCTTGCGGGTAGATGTGCCAAAAGAAAGGTTTGCCGGCAAGCTGCGCGCGGACGAAACTGTCTTCGCCGCGTATCACGGCACAGTCGGCAAGGTGCAGCAGTTGGTCGAAATCCTGTTGCGGCACGAAAGGGATTTTGACGAGGCGGACAGAGGTCGTCTGAAAAACATCGCCGTCGTTTTGCAGGGCGTTTTGCGGAATGACGCCGCTTTGTTTGAGGCAGTCGATGATTTGCGTCCCCGCCAGCAGCAGGGTCATCGGGCTGCCTGCCTGTTGCCACATGTCCAGCCACTTCGCCCAAATATCGCTCCGATAGCCGAAAAGCAGCCATTCGGGGGCATTTTTTTCAGGAAGCATCAGTCGCTCTCGCAGGGCTTCGGTATCAAAACGGACGGCATCACGATAATCGCGTTCGCGTATCAGTCCGCCGCTTTTTTCGCTGAAACCCATAAACCAAAAATATTTTTGAACACCCTCCTGCGGCGAAGGCATCAGGTGCAGCCTTTCGTTGCTTTCTTCCGCGCTCAAATATTCCCAATTCAGCCAAAGCGGTTTGTGTTGGCGGATAATGTTCAACAAATTTTCAGGCAGGTCGCAGGCAAAAGTTTCGATGACGACATCGGGAATAGGCGCTGTATCAATGTCCGCCGCTTCGGGATGCCAAGTGCGGACATGAATATCCTGATGAACACAGGGGATATCGGACAAATCGGGGCAAAGCGCACGCAAGGCGGACACATCGTCCGTCCACAAATGCACCTGCCAACCGAGTTCACGATGCAAAACACGGGCAAGCCGCAGGGAAACGCCGATGTCGCCGAAATTGTCGATGACGTTGCAAAAAATCCAACAAACAGGAAAAGCGTATGTATTCATAAAAGACTTGAGGCCGTCTGAAATCCGTTTCAGACGGCCTTTTCAAAACTAAAACGCGCCGAAATAGTGGAACAAATACACAATCAGCAAAATGATCGGAATAAACAGCAACATGGTTTGACGTTTCAAATCAAACTCTTGCTTCAAATGATGCTTGATGGTTTCAAAGAGGATAAATTTAAACAGAAACGTTGCTTCGCAGGCAAGAATGATGCCGTTGATTAAGTGTTGCGCCGCGTCGTCGGGCGGATTGGCGGCGAAAACGGCAAGCGTCGCCAAGGGTATCAGGCAGACGGCAAGCCAGCGGACAAGCAGGTTTCGGAACATCGCAAGGCTTCCAAACAAAAAAAGCAAAACGCCATTATCGCCTCAAGAACGTACCTTGTCTAACGGCAGCATCGGGCATAGACTGTCGGCAATGCCGTCTGAAATGCGCATCAAAAGGAGAAATACATGAACAAAACCAAACAGGACATTTTTGAATACAACCTCCGCTGGGCAGAAGAACAGTTGCGGCACAACCCTCATTTTTTCGAGACGCTCTCCGCAAATCAAACACCTGACTACCTCTACATCGGCTGTTCCGACAGCCGCGTTACTGCCGAAGAAATGATGGGCATGAAGCCGGGCGAGGTATTCGTCCACCGCAACATCGCCAATATGGTCAACCCTCTGGACATCAATGCTGCCAGCGTGGTCGGCTACGCGGTCGATCATTTGAAAGTCAAGCACATTGTCGTCTGCGGACACTACAACTGCGGCGGCATCAAAGCCGCCATGCAACCCTGCGACTACGGCGCGTTGAACCCGTGGCTGCGCAACATCCGCGACGTGTACCGGCTGCACCGCGAAGAGCTGGACGCGATTGACGACGAAAACATACGCTACGACCGTTTGGTCGAACTGAACGTTCAGGAACAATGTATCAACATCATCAAAATGGCGGAAGTCCAAAAACGCTATCTGAACGAGCATTATCCTACCGTCCACGGCTGGGTGTTCGATATCTGCTCCGGCAGGCTGAAAGACCTGGGTATAGATTTCGAACGAATTTTGAAAGACATACAAAAAATCTACGACCTCACCGACAGACAATGGGCAGTTCCGCAAACCAAAATATAACGTCGGCACGCTTTCCGCTATAATCCGCATTTTCGCAACCCTGAAACATCATGCCGATTCCAAAAGCCTTTGCCCTCTTGGGCCCGACCGCCGGAGGAAAAACCGCGCTCGCCCTCAAAATCGCCGAAACCCTGCCGGTCGAAATCATCAGCCTCGATTCCGCACTGGTCTATACCGGTATGGACATCGGCACGGCGAAACCGTCTCATGCCGAGCTCTCCTTTGTACCGCACCACCTTATCGACATCATCCCGCCTACCGAATCATACAGCGCCGCCCGCTTTGTCGAAGACTGCACGCGCTTGGTCGGGGAAATTTCCTCACGCAGCAGGTTTGCCCTTATTGTCGGCGGTACGATGATGTATTTCCGCACCCTGACCCAAGGTTTGAACGATTTGCCCGAGGCCGATGCCTGCCTGCGTGCCGACTTGGACGAACAAAAACAGATGTACGGCTTGGATTTTCTCTACCGCACCCTGCAAAAAGTCGACCCTGAAACAGCATGCCGTCTGAAACCGAACGATAGCCAGCGTATCGGACGCGCTTTGGAAGTTTATTACTTAACCGGCAAACCGATGAGTGCGCACCTTGGCAGCCCAACCTCCCATACGCTCCCTTTTGATTTGCATACCACCGCCCTGATTCCCGAAAACCGCGCCCGCCTGCATGAAAACATCGCCCAGCGTTTCCACCTGATGCTTGAACAGGGCTTTATCGGCGAAGTAGAAAACCTGCGCCTACTCTATCCCAGCCTGACCGCCGACTCCCCTGCCATACGCTGCGTCGGCTACCGTCAGGCATGGGAATATCTGGACGGAAAAACCGATTTCCCGGCATTTGTCGAGAAAGGCATTGCCGCCACGCGCCAACTTGCCAAACGCCAACTGACTTGGTTGCGCAAAACACCTTTAGACTGCGTTGCCGACCCGTTTTCAGACGGCACTTCATGCACACGCCTGATTGAGGCGGCAAAACGGTTTTTCGGCGCATAAACCATGCTGACCACACCGCCGCTCGCCCCAAAAACCCTTGCAGCCCTCCACCGTCTGGGCATACGCACGCTTGCCGACCTGCGTCAGACCGGTGCGGTTCAAACCTTCTTGTTATTGAAGGCATCGGGTTTGACCCTCACGAAAAGCACGCTGTGGCAGCTTGAGTCGCTGCTGAACGGCACACTCCCGCAAGAAATCACGCAACACGACAAAACCCGCCTGCTTACCGAGTTGAAAAACCATCCGCCCGTCGCCGCCTTTCCCCCGCAAGGCGAAATGGCGCATTTCATGGGTTTGGCATTGGAACAGGCGAAACTGTCCGCATTAATGGGCGAAATACCCGTCGGGGCAGTCATCGTTTCCGACGGCAAAATCATCGCATCGGCACACAACACCTGCATTGCCGACTGCAATGTCAGCCGACACGCCGAAATCAACGCCTTGGCACAGGCAGGCAGCGAAATGCAAAACTACCGCCTTGACGGATGCGACATATATATCACCCTCGAACCCTGCGCCATGTGCGCGTCCGCACTGATACAGGCACGAATCAAGCGCGTGATATACGGTGCGGTAGAACCCAAAACTGGCGCAGCAGGCAGCATCGTCAACCTGTTTGCCGACAAACGCCTCAATACGCACACCGCCATACGGGGCGGAATCCTGCAAGAAGAATGCCGCTCCGTATTAAGCTGTTTTTTTCAGAACAAAAGAAAAGGTTGAACCTATGACCGCCTTGCTCGTCATCCTCGCACTCGCCCTGATAGCCGTCGGTACGGCGGGCATCGTTTACCCCGCCCTCCCCGGATTAGCATTGATGTTTGCCGGAACATGGCTGCTTGCCTATGCCGGCGGATACCAAATCTACGGCGCAGGCATCCTGTGGCTGGTCGGACTCATCAGCCTTGCCGGCATACTGACGGACTATGTGGCAGGTATATGGGGAACAAAATATACCGGAGCGGGCAAGCTCGCCGTTCGCGGTGCATTGATCGGCAGCATCATCGGCATGTTTTTCTCCCTTCCCGGCCTTGTACTCGGCCCGCTAATCGGTGCGGCTGCAGGAGAGCTCATCAGCTGCCGCAACATGATACAGGCAGGTAAAGCGGGCTTAGGTACGCTGTTGGGGCTTGTCGTCGGAACGGCCTTCAAAATCGGCTGCGCCGTATCCATCTTGTTTATCCTGTTGGTGAAATACATCACCTACCTGTTTTAACCCCTTCAGACGGCATCAGGATAAATTGCTATAATGCCGTCTGAAATTTCCGACAAAGCACCATCATGGCAAACCAAAGACCCATCTACGGCTTCCACGCCGTCAATGCCCGATTGTGGCAAAACCCCAAATCCATCGTCGAACTCTACATCCAAGAAGGCAAATCAGACGCACGCACGCGCGAAGTGTTGGAGAAGGCGGCAAACGAAAACATCCGCGTATATTTTGCCGATGCCGACCGCCTCAACGCCATCAGCAAAGGCGCGCGCCATCAAGGGGTGGTCGGATTTATCGATGCCTCCAAAAACCACGTCCACCTCGAAGACGTATTGGAAAACCTCAGCGAACCGCCGCTGTTGCTGATACTCGACGGCATCACCGACCCGCACAACCTCGGCGCATGCCTGCGTACCGCCGACGCAATGGGCGTACATGCCGTCATCGCACCGAAAGACAAAAGCGCGGGACTGAACGCCACCGTCAGCAAAGTCGCCTGCGGTGCCGCGGAAACCGTCCCCTACATCACCGTAACCAACCTCGCCCGCACCCTGCGCGAGCTGAAAGAATACGGCATCTGGATTATCGGTACCGACATGGGCGGCGACGCCGACCTTTACCATTGCGATCTGCCCGACAGCGCGGCATGGGTGATGGGCAACGAAGGCGACGGTATGCGCCGCCTGACACGCGAACATTGCGACATGCTGGTGTCCATACCCATGTTCGGCACGGTCGAAAGCATGAACGTCTCCGTGTCTGCCGGAATGGTATTAAGTGAAACACGCCGACAACGCGTATTAAAAAACGAAAAAGCGTAAGTCTCAAAAACAATGCCGTCTGAAACAGGGATTCTGTTTCAGACGGCATTCATTTTCAAAATCAGTGTTCCAAGTGGTCGGTATCAAACTTGACCACAGCCTCGGTTTTATCTTCGGGCAAGACCAAATTCAGCAAGACTGCCGTAATACCGCCGGCGGAAATAGAGTTTTGGAACAAGACGGGCAGGTTTTTAAACACTTCCGGCTCAAATGCCACACCCAGGCCCAGACCGACCGAAGTTG
The DNA here is from genome assembly GCF_014596375.1 of Neisseria sp. RH3002v2f. Lineage (NCBI taxonomy): Bacteria > Pseudomonadati > Pseudomonadota > Betaproteobacteria > Neisseriales > Neisseriaceae > Neisseria > Neisseria sp. RH3002v2f. The sequence goes on along the minus strand of NZ_MAYZ01000023.1, from coordinate 119,652 downwards.
CCGCAATCACCGCTTCGCGCCTGCGGATGCCGTGGCTGACCAAAATCCGCACGCCCGCAATCGCAATCAAGCCGAACATCAAAACCATCGCGCCGCCCAACACCGGACTCGGAATCGTCGTAAACGCGCGACCGACAACGGGGAACAGACCCAACAGCACCAAAATCACGGCAATATATTTGCCCACATGGCGCGAAGCCACGCCGGTCATCTGAATCACGCCGTTGTTTTGCGCAAACGTCGTCAGCGGCAGCGAACCCAAAGCCGTCGCAATCACCGACACCAAGCCGTCAGCCAACACGCCGCCGCGCAGGCGTTTGGTGTATTCCTCGCCTTCAATCGGCTGGTCGGACACCATTGCCGTCGCGGTCAAATCGCCGACCGCCTCAAACACGCTCAACAAGAAAATCGCGCCCGCCACAATAAATGCGTGCCAGTCGAAAGCAAAACCGTATTTAAACGGTACGGGCAGCGTAACCAGCGGCAGGTTTTGCAGCGCGGAAAAATCCACCTTGCCCAAAAACAGCGCGACAATGTAGCCGGCAATCAGCCCGACCGCAATGCCGCTCATGCGCAACAGCGGGTTTTTCATACAGTTGAATATCAACACAATCAGCAACACCAGCGACGCCAGCCCCAAGTTTTCCATCGAGCCGAACGTGCCGTCCGCCTTCGCGCCGAAGCCGCCGCCGAAATCAGTAATACCGACGTGTACCAAACTCAAACCAATCAGCATCACGACCACGCCGCTGACCGTCGGCGTAATCACTTTTTTCAAATACGGCAGAAGCCACGCCGAAAAACACACCAAAAACGCGCCGACAAACGATACGCCCAAGAGCGTCGAAATCATCGCATCCTTGGTTAAACCGCCCTCTTTCATCCCCGCGCCGAGCGCAATCATGACGGTAACGAACGAGAAATTCACCGACTGGATGGACAGCATCCCCGAACCGACCGGCCCGAAGCGGTTGACCTGCAAATAAGTGCCGACACCCGACGCAACCATCGCCATCGACACGAGATACGCCGTCATCTCCACCGGCAATTCCAGCGCGCCGCCCACAATCAGCGCGGGCGTAATCATCGGCACAAAAATCGCCAAAAGATGGGTAACGGCACTCAAGAGCGCATTACCGAACGGCGGCCTGTCTTCCAAACCGTACACCAAATCAGGCGAATCCGCCTGTTTTTTCATTGTTTCAGCCATTGGAGTCTTTCTATCCGTTGTCAAACGTTAAAAAATTTTAAGAACGAAATTGTAACGAATCAAAGATTCCTTATCAATTCAAATCCTCATGTGCAAAAAACACCACCGGTTGTCCGAATTCAAATTTCTTTGAATTTCCGCACCGGACAGTCCTTCATTTTCAGAGAGCCTTCATGCGCTTAACACATTTTAATCCTCAACGGCGCATCCACTGCTTAAACCCAATAATTTTATGATTATAAAAAATATTATTTATTAAGATATGATAGAACTTAGGCCTTCGAACCAACCGTGCGGCCGATATGTTTCACACAAACAACAAAGTAAGCTACAATCTGAAGCATAATCGACCTCACTCAATGAATAAAAGGTTTCCGTATGTTACAAGGTAGCTTGGTTGCCCTGATTACCCCGATGAATCAAGACGGCAGCATCCATTACGAACAACTCCGCGATTTGATCGACTGGCATATCGAAAGCGGTACCGACGGCATCGTCGCCGTCGGCACGACAGGCGAATCCGCCACCCTCTCCGTCGAAGAACATTTAAGCGTAATCGAAGAAACGGTCAAACACGTCAACAAGCGCGTCCCCGTCATCGCAGGTACCGGCGCCAACAACACCCTCGAAGCCATCGCACTTTCGCAAGCCGCCGAAAAAGCCGGTGCAGATTTCACCTTATCCGTCGTCCCCTATTACAACAAGCCCTCCCAAGAAGGCATTTACCAACATTTCAAAACCATCGCCGAAGCCACTTCGATTCCGATGATTATCTACAACGTGCCCGGCCGTACCGTCGTCAGCATGACTAACGATACCATCCTGCGCCTTTCAGAAATCCCCAATATCGTGGGCGTTAAAGAAGCCAGCGGCAACGTCGGCAGCAACATCGAACTCATCAACCGCGCTCCCGAAGGCTTCGCCGTCCTTTCCGGCGACGACCACACCGCCCTGCCGTTCATGCTGTGCGGCGGGCACGGCGTCGTTACCGTTGCAGCCAACGCCGCCCCGAAACTTTTTGCCGATATGTGCCGCACCGCACTTCAAGGCGATATCGCCCTTGCACGCGAACTCAACGACCGGCTGATTCCGATTTACGACACCATGTTCTGCGAACCCAGCCCCGCCGCACCGAAATGGGCAGTATCCGCCCTGGGCAAATGCGAACCGCACGTCCGTTTGCCGCTCGTTCCGCTGACGGAAAACGGACAAGCAAAAGTCCGTGCCGCCCTGAAAGCCTCAGGACAACTTTAAATATAGCCATGCCGTCTGAAGCGTTCAGACGGCATAACGCAACAAACACTTTAATATCCATGAAACAGGATGACACGATGACCCATATCAAACCTGTAATCTCCGCACTACTCCTCATCGGACTGACTGCCTGCACCGGCAGCACGGCCGGGCAACCCAAACTTGACTATCAAAGCCAGTCGAACCGTTCGGTGAAACTCGAAGTCCCCCCCGACTTAAACAACCCCGACCAAGGCAATCTCTACCGCCTTCCTGCCGGTTCGGGAGCCGTCCGTGCCAGCGATTTGGAAAAACGCCGCACCCCGGCCGTACAACAAGCAGCCGACTCGGAAGTATTGAAAACAGTTAAAGGCGTCCGCCTCGAGCGCGACGGCAGCCAACGCTGGCTCGTTGTCGACGGCAAATCACCGGCAGAAATATGGCCGCTCCTGAAAGCCTTCTGGCAGGAAAACGGCTTCGACATCAAGTCCGAAGAACCTGCCATCGGACAAATGGAAACCGAGTGGGCGGAAAACCGTGCCAAAATCCCCCAAGACGGCTTGCGCCGCCTATTCGACACAGTCGGTTTGGGAGGAATTTATTCCACCGGCGAACGCGATAAATTCATCATCCGTATCGAACAGGGTAAAAACGGCGTTTCCGACATCTTCTTCGCACACAAATCCATGAAAGAAGTGTACGGCGACAAAAACAAAGATACGACCATGTGGCAGCCTTCCGCCTCAGACCCTAATCTCGAAGCCGCATTCTTGGCGCGCTTCATGCAGTATTTGGGCGTTGACGGACAACAGGCGGAAAAGACTTTGGCAAAAAACCTGACCCTGCCCGCCGCAAACGAAATGGCGCGTATCGAAGGTAAAAGCCTGACCGTACTGGGAGACTACGGCAGAAACTGGCGGCGTACCGCCCTTGCCCTCGACCGCATCGGCCTAACCGTTATCGGTCAAAATGTCGAACGCCATGCCTTCCTGGTCAAACAGTCTCCAAATGAAAGCGATGCCGTTGCCAATCAAAAACCGGGGCTGTTTAAACGGTTGCTGGGAAAAGGTAAAGCCGACAAACCTGCCGAACAGCCGGAACTGATTGTCTATGCCGAGCCTGTCGCCAACGGTTCGCGCATCGTCCTGCTCAACAAAGACGGCAGCGCATATGCCGGCAAAGATGCATCCACATTATTGGGCAAACTCTATTCCGAATTGCGTTAAGCCGTTTCATGGCAAAAGCAGCTTCCAAACGGAAGCTGCTTTTTTATGCGGAACTTTTACAAAAGCCGGGGCAAAATATCTTCAACCGCCCCTACCAATGCCTCCGACAACGCACGATCAAACGCGGAATGCCCGGACTGCACCACCCTCAATTCAGCTTCCGGAAACGCTTGCGACAACTCCCACGCACTCTGCATGGGTGTACACAAATCATACCGCCCCTGTACGATAATGGTCGGGATATGCCGTATTTTGCCGATATTGTTCAAAATCGCCTTATCACCCTGCAACCAACCGCCGTTGACAAAATAATGGTTTTCCAAACGCGCAATCGCCAGTGAGGCATAAGCATCTTCATCCACTTCTTCAGGTTCGAAACGAATCAGGTAACTTTCCCAATCCGCCCAAGCCTTGGCCGCGGTTAAACATACTTCTTCATCTTCATGAAACAGCATTTCATGATATGCCTGAATCAACATATGGCGGCTGTTTTCGGCAACCGGCGCAAGGAAACGCCGCCATTGCTCGGGATAAATCTGGCTTACGCCGCCTGCCTCGTTCAGCCAGGCCGTTTCAGACGGCCTGCACAGGAATATACCGCGCAATACCAATCCCTTTACCCGTTCGGGATGAGTTTGGGCATAAGCCAGCGACAAAGTACTGCCCCAAGAACCGCCGAACACCAGCCATTTCCTGATACCCAGCATTTCACGGACTCTTTCGATATCCGCCACCAAATCCCAAGTCGTGTTGTCTTCCACGCATGCATACGGTCGGGAACGTCCGCAACCACGCTGGTCGATAATGATGATACGGAACCGCTCAGGATTGAAAAAACCTCGACAAGCGGCAGAAGCGCCCGCGCCCGGTCCGCCATGCAGAAAAATGACCGGCACACCCTCAGGATTGCCCGACTCTTCCCAATAGATTTCATGAATATCGGATACACGCAGATATCCGCTGTTTAAAGGCTCCCTTATCGGATACATTTTTCCCCCTAAAAATTAAACCGGACAACATCCTTCTCATGCTTTCCGAAAACATCGTACAATAAACGAACTTCAGAGAAACAAGGAAATACCATGCAGCATGAAGAAGACAAACGCCTACATCCCCAAGGCGAGCTACTCCTGCGTACCGTTGCCATGCCGCGCGACACCAATCCCAACCAAGACATTTTCGGCGGCTGGATTATGTCGCAGATGGATTTGGGCGGCGGCATACTGGCGGCAGAAATCGCACAGGGACGCATCGTTACCGTCGCTGTTCAAGAAATGAACTTTATCCGCCCTGTCAAAGTCGGCAACGTCGTCTGCTGCTACGGGCATTGCGTCCGCGTAGGCAACACTTCCCTCCAGCTCAAAATCGAAGTCTGGGTCAAAACCCTGATGAACGATCATGTTACTGAAGAGCGCCATCTCGTAACCGAGGCCGTATTCACTTATGTTGCCATCGATGCAGAAGGCAATCCGCGCCCGATTCCCAAAGACGGCAATCCAAAATTGACCGGCCTGATATAGGCTTCATACAGATGCCGTCCGTTCAGACGGCATCTCCCTCGCTCATTTGAACCAAGACTTAATGCGGGCAAACAGCGACATACTCTGCTTCTCAAAATTTCCACGAACTTCAGGCATATCCTTTTTAATTACCCTCATGCCCGCAAAAGTCTGGGCCACAGGCATAATTTCAATTGTATTCACATTCATGTGGGCAGGACGCCGGTACAGCCACAATGCCGTATCCGCAATATCTTCGGGGCGTATAAATGCCACACCTTCATACACGCCTGCCGCACGCGCATCATCACCTTTAAACCGCACGTTGGAAAACTCCGTATTGCCGCACAAACCCGGCTCGATATTGGTAACACGGATATTTTTGTCTGCCAATTCGGCACGGAGATTCAGGCTGAACTGACGTACAAACGCTTTAGTCGCGCCATAAACATTACTGCCCGGATAGGCATAGCTGCCTGCAACCGAACCTAGGTTCATCACATAACCGCCGCCCCGAGCCACCATGTTCGGCAAAATCTTGCGCGTTAGAAACGTCAGGCCCAACACATTGGTCTGAATCATCGTTTCCCAATCTCCGAAATCCGCCGTATCCGCCGTATCCAAACCCAATGCCAAACCTGCATTGTTGATGAGGCAGTCAATGTCTGCGAACGCTTCCGGAATCACATTTAAGGCGTTTTCTACCGATTCGCGGCTCGACACATCCATTTCCAAAGGATGAAACAGCCCGCCCAACTCATCCGCCAAAACCTGAAGCCTGTCCGTACGGCGTGCTGCACCGATTACGCGGTAACCCGCCCCGACAAACGCACGGCACATCGCCTCGCCAAAACCGGCAGAAGCACCCGTAATCAAAACCGTCATCCGTTTTCCTTTCTTTGCTCGTTTCCCAAACCCGTTTCAGGTATCATTGCGACTTTCAGACGGCATGACCGCCTGATTCAAAACAACCATACCACCACAACAGGACACATTCAACATGAAAACCCAAATCAGCCTTGCTGCCGCCGCCATCACACTGCTCCTTTCCGCCTGCGGAGGCAGCGGAATACCTTCCCAACCCAAAGGTGAAATTTCCGAAAACCGTACTGCCGCGTTCAAATCCATGATGCCCGAATTCACACGCATGGGCAAAATGGTCAAAGACGAAGAACCTTACGATGTCGAAAAATTCAAACAGGCGGCCGCGGCGTTTGCCGAAAGCAGCAAGAAACCGTTCACACTTTTTGAGTCCGATCCGCAAGGCAACGGGCGCGCACTGCCCGCCGTTTGGTCCGATGCTGCAAAATTCAAAGCCGAAGAAGAAAATTTCGCAGCAGCCGTCGAAAAACTCAATGCCGCAGCACAAACCGGCAAACTGGATGAAATCAAAGCCGCCTACAGCGAAACCGGCTCAAGCTGCAAATCCTGCCACGACAGCTTCCGCGCACCGGAATAAAAAACATGCCGTCTGCACCTACTTCAGACGGCATTTTCACATTGTTGAAGGAGTTTTACGGTCAAAACCGCTTTGCACTGGCTGTTGCACAAGGCAAGGTCAAAGTTTCGGGCAAATTCAAGGGCGCACTGATTAACGGCCTCGCCCTGAATACCCTGTTCTTCGGCGCGGAATATGCGACCGGAACAATGAAGGCGCTTTGGGCGGATGTAACGGGTAAAGCAATTCCAGCAAGCGGCGCGTATACCGTTCAGGCAACCGCACCCAATGGCGGTACGTTCGTTGAAGACGCGGGCGTGATGGGAAGTGATGGTACGGCATACATCAAGGTCGCCAGCAATCCGACAGCCGGTCAATACATGGTATCCGCAACAGGCTTGTACACCTTTAACGAGGCGGATAAGGGTAAAACCGTTTATCCGAGCTTTACCTACACCCAAGCCATGCCGTCAGCCAAGAAGCTTGATTTGTCAAACATGGCGATGGGCAACACGCCGACGTTTAAGCTGAGATACCTGACGCAGTTCAAAGGCAAAAAAGCCCTGTTGGAACTGGAAAGCGTAACCAGCGGTAAGTTGGGCTTGTTCTCAACGAAAAACGACGACTTCTCCGTCCCCGAAATCGACTTTACCGCCTCAACCGACGAGGCAGGCTTTAAAGTCGGTACGCTGTGGATTCAGGAGTAACGCCGTATGCCGTCTGAAACGTTCAGACGGCATTAGACGGTAAATTGTGCTTTTCTGACCACATTTTTAGGGCAGCTGCGATGATTTCTGCCTGCGTTTTACCGCTTTGGGCGGAGAGGCTTTCCAACAGGGCGATGTCTTCGAGCTTCATTTTGATGCCTTTGACTTTTACCCCGCGCTTCTCGTCGCTGCGTTTTTGTATTTCCGCTTTCGTCATTGCCATTTTGCGTGTCCTTTGCTATATTTGGGACTGGAGGCGGCGGCTACCGCCCCCAGTTGGTCAGTTTTTAGTAGGCATTAGCACTTGCCAACATGAAAACTGCAACCAAGATGAGAATTTGAAGAGTGCGCTTCATCTTCTTTCTCCCGTTTAACCCCTGCTTCGGTAGGGGTTTTCCCGTTTGTTGAACTACTCAACAGTAATAATTATAGGTTAACCTATAAAATAATTCAAGCTTTTTGTGTACCGCCGTGGATTTTTGTCCACGGCGTTTTGTTTTTTGAAAGCAGGAGTGTTTATATGACCGTACGAATAAACCCTATTCAGACACATATCCCAAGCCTCCAGAAATATGCCATAATAGCCACGCAGCGCGCCTTTTGCGCCGCATTCGAAAAGAAAAACCTAACCTACAAGAGAATATCCCATGACTAGCAAAGCTACCATTATCTACACCCATACCGACGAAGCCCCCGCGCTGGCAACCCAATCCCTGCTGCCAATCGTGCAGGCGTTTACCCGCCACGCCGATATTGATGTCAAAACCAGCGACATTTCTCTCTCCGGCCGTATTTTGGCGGCGTTTCCCGAATACCTGACCGAAGCGCAACGCGTACCTGATGCGCTTGCCGAATTGGGCGAACTGGTGAAACAACCCGATGCAAACGTAATCAAACTGCCGAACATCAGCGCATCCGTACCTCAACTGACTGCCGCGATTAAAGAATTGCAGTCTAAAGGCTTTGCCGTTCCCGACTATCCTGCCGACCCTCAAACCGATGAAGAAAAAGCCGTACGCGAACGCTACGACCGCATCAAAGGCAGTGCGGTAAACCCTGTCCTGCGTGAAGGCAACTCCGACCGTCGCGCGCCTAAAGCAGTGAAAAACTTTGCGAAAAAACATCCGCACAGCATGGGCGCATGGACCAAAGACTCCAAAACCCACGTTGCCACCATGCAAAGCGGCGACTTTTTCCATAACGAACAATCCGTTACCGTACCTGAAGCGACTTCCGTATCCATCGTGTTCACCGACAAACAAGGCAACAAAAAAGAGCTGCGCGAGCCTGTTGTCCTGAAAGCCGGCGAAATCATCGACGCGACCGTGATGAGCAAAAAAGCCCTGCTCGCCTTCCTTGCCGAACAAGTGAAAGACGCAAAAGCTAAAGGCGTATTGTTCTCGCTGCACATGAAAGCCACCATGATGAAAGTGTCCGACCCGATTATCTTCGGACATGCCGTCAAAGTATTCTTCGCGCCTGTCTTTGAAAAATTCGGCGACAAACTGGCTGCCGCAGGCGTCAACGTCAACAACGGCTTCGGCAACCTGCTTGCCAATCTGGACAAACTGGATGCAGATACCCGCGCCGCCGTTGAAGCTGAAATCGCTGCCGTTTACGCTGCCAACCCTGATTTGGCCATGGTTGATTCCGACAAAGGCATCACCAACCTGCACGTTCCTAGCGATGTCATCGTCGATGCCTCTATGCCTGCAATGATTCGTAACTCCGGCCGTATGTGGGATAAAGACGGCAAAGCGCAAGACACCAAAGCCGTCATTCCGGACAGCAGCTATGCCGGCGTTTACCAAGCAACCATCGACTTCTGCCGCGAACACGGCGCATTTGACCCGACAACCATGGGTACCGTTCCTAACGTCGGTCTGATGGCGCAAGCAGCCGAAGAATACGGTTCACACAACAAAACCTTCGAAATCGAAGCTGACGGCCAAGTCCAAGTCATCGATGCAGCAGGTAATGTCCTGATGCAACACGACGTTGAAGCCGGCGACATCTGGCGTATGTGCCAAACCAAAGACGCTCCGGTTAAAGACTGGGTACAACTTGCTGTCAACCGCGCCCGTCTGAGCAACACGCCAGCCGTATTCTGGCTCGATGAAAACCGTCCGCACGACAAGAGCCTGCTCGCCAAGGTTAAAGCTTACCTTGCCGAACTGGATACCGACGGCCTCGACATCCGCGTCCTCGCTCCTGAAGAAGCCGCTAAATTCAGCTTAGGCCGTCTGAAAAACGGCGAAGACACCATCTCCGTAACCGGTAACGTCCTGCGCGACTACCTGACCGACTTATTCCCAATTTTGGAACTGGGTACCAGCGCGAAAATGCTGTCTATCGTTCCATTGATGAATGGCGGCGGTATGTTTGAAACCGGCGCGGGCGGTTCTGCACCGAAACACGTTCAACAATTCCTCGAAGAAAACCACTTGCGTTGGGACTCTTTGGGCGAATTCCTCGCACTCGCCGTATCGTTTGAACATCTGGCGCAAAAAACCAGCAACGCCAAAGCCCAAGTCCTCGCCGACACTTTGGATGCAGCCACCGAAAAACTGCTGTTGAACGACAAATCGCCTAAACGCAAAGCAGGCGAACTCGACAACCGCGGCAGCCATTTCTACCTCACCCTCTACTGGGCGCAAGAATTGGCAGCGCAAGACAAAGATGCCGAACTGAAAGCCGCATTTGCGCCATTGGCAGCCGCCTTGACTGCTGACGAAGCCAAAATCGTTGAAGAACTCTCTGCCGTACAAGGCAAAGCGGTCGACATCGGCGGTTACTACGCAGCCAATCCTGAAAAAGCCGCGCAAGCGATGCGTCCAAGCGTAACCTTTAATCAGGCACTAAACACCTTATAACCATAAAGGTAAAAATGCCGTCTGAACATTTATCGTTCAGACGGCATTAGTTATTCCTATCTGCCTGATTATGATTAAACGCAACACTCATTGATTATAAATAATATAATCTTTAGTTTTTACCCTAGGAAAAGACAATAATATGAAAGCTATTCCAACTATCCTGATCGGCAGCGCTCTTTTAGCAACCATCCTTCCTGCATCTGCACACGGCATGCATAAGAGTAAACCCCTGACTATGGATGAGCTGCCTCCGATTTGCCAACAATATTTCAAACGCGCCGAAACCTGTTACAACAAAGCCGGAAACAAGGCAAATTTTGCACGCAACAACACTAAATTCCTATTCCAAGCCCTACCTGCTGCCGACTTGAATCAGCGCAAGCAACTGTGCCAAATCGCCATGGATTCATTTGCAGAAAAAACCCGAGACCTGAATTGCGAATAAAGCCGCATCAGCAATAGTCATGCCGTCTGAAACAATGATTTCAGACGGTATCTTCACCTCAAAACGTACCGACTTATAAAGCCCGTCTCTCAGCCTCGCACCCCTAACCTATTAGCAGCAAGCGTAGGGAGGCTGTAGCCATTATAGTCATTCCTCAATGCTCTAAAAATTACCATGCACATTACCATTAAAAAAAATCGAACAAAAAAGAATCGGCATGAATGCGCCTGATCTAATTTGACGAGATTTGATAATATAACGTGATGATTTTTTATGGTAATTGACACGACACGAACAAAAAAACCGCCATGACTTCCGGCGGTTAATGTTTTCTGGCGGAAACGGTGGGATTCGACTAAATTTTATTTTATTGATTTAAATACATTTATTTCTTATAAAATTTTAATTTACCATAAAAGCAGCCATAAACAAAAATCTTGGAGGGTCATGTAATATTTTATTAAATCAATATATAAAACCGCCTGATTTTTCAGGCGATTTTTACATAAAACGCTTGATAATTATGTCTATACATAATATAATACATCTATCTGATAAAGAAAAGCCCCGAAGCGGCAACTTCGGGGGCTTATCGGATAGAAAGGAGGCTTGAAGAAATGGCGAAAGTTATTTTATTCCTGTTTCTTTTGTTAGTTTGCTCTCCAGCCTACTAATGAAAAACTGAAATAACAAGGGGTGGCAGAACACCGCGCCCCTTTCGCCAACCTTTCTTCGAGCCATTTTACTACGATGGTTTTAAAAATCAAGGATTACATATGGTTGATGAAAAACTGGCCGAATATCGCAAACGGGCGGCAGCCAAGCGGACGATAAAAAATGTCTCTTTTAACAACGAAGCCGAGAAAGATTTACTTGAGTTTGCAAATAAAGTTGATTTTTCCCAATGGGTTAAAGAGAAAATCCGCGAAGAGATGCAAAAATAGCCCGACCGCCGCCAAGCCGCAAACTTGGCGGCTTCTTTATGCCGTCTGAAGTGTTTTAAGACGGCATTTTTCTTTGATTTTGTTGGTGGAAAGGGTTAATCAAGCTATGAATCAACAAGAATTTGAATTTATGAACGACTTGGCGCGTGCTTTTGAGCGTCGTTACCGTGATACGCGCAGCCTAAATAGATGTTTGAGTATCGAAGGCCGCTATATGGGGGAGGAGGTTTCCCCGCATAAGCCTGAAATCGGCTTGAGATACGGCGAAGATGCCATGTTTCTGACTTTGCAGGCATGGGCGAAGGTGGATGCGCCGCAACAAGAGGCCGTCCGTATTTCGTTCGGCATCGGTGCGAAGTCGCAGGCAGCCTACGAGGAACGTTTGCAGGCTGAAATCAGGCGGCGCGGCGAGAAGCTCCTGCATTCGCAGACGGATTTGGGCTTGGCCGCGTGGTACGGGGCGATACGGCAGGCGGCAGGGGATGATTTTGATTTGCTGTTTGAGAAGATTTGATTTTCTTTTCGGTTGCGCTATGATTGCGAAAATTAACACTTCTTAATGGAGTGGGAATTTGCCCAATCAAATTTAACCAAGGAGATTAACATGAATGCGGCGGCTGTAAGTGCGGTATTTAAAGAACGGATTGCTTCCCATGCGGAACATGTCAAGAAGGTTGCACATATCTGTACTACCGAGGAGACGACAAAACAGGCTTTGATTTTGCCTTTATTGGATATTCTAGGTTTTTCGGCATTCGATCCGAATAAGGTTCGGGCGGAATACCAGGCGGATTTCCCAGGTGCAAAATCAGGGGAGCGGGTCGATTACGCATTGTTTTGCAACGGCGCACCGGTTATGTTTATCGAAGCAAAATCATATACCGAAAATTTGTCCAATCATTGTCCGCAGTTGTCGCGTTACTTCAATGCCACGCCTGAAATAGCCATTTGCGCGATTACCAACGGCCGGGAATGGCGATTTTTTACCGATTTGTCCAACAAGAACATTATGGATTCGGAGCCGTTTTTGACCGTTGATGTTACGATGTTGAATGAAAATGATATGGCGCAACTGTATCAGTTCAGGCACGACAAGTTTCAACCTGATGCATTGCGAAGCCTTGCGGAAGAAAGCATATATCTGACGGCATTTACAGAATCAATTACAGAAAGCTTGAAAGAGGTGGATTTGGATTTCGTCCGTTATGTGGCGGGAAGGGCGAATATTCAACGGCAGTTTACCCAACGATATTTGGAAAGCATCCGTCATATCGTCAAACAGGCTGTTCAAAATACGGTTAGTTCAATGGTTGTATCGGGGCTGAGTGCGCCGAAAGTGCAGGAGGAGGCCGCCCCTGTTGAGAAGGAGCAGGAAGACCCGACCGCGCCGATTATCGACCCCGAAAACAATAAAATCGTTACCACTTATTCAGAAAGAAGGTTGTTTGATTTGGTTAAATCAATTCTTCATGATGATGCGAGTATCGAGGCAAAGGATATGGAAAGCTATTTCGGCGTATTGGTTGATGGTAAAAGTAACAGGTGGATATTACGGTATTTTGACAACAAACAAAGGCCGTCTGTAATCTTCCCTATCGAATTGGAAGAGTCAGATATTTCGAATATCGAACGATGCGGACTTGAGGTATCAGGCAATCAAGTTATTATTGATACGCCTGAAAATCTGCTTCGCGTTGCTTGGTTGGTTATTGATTCTTACCGATTCTGTTGTGATGACGAGAATTTTAAACGCAAACCCAAATAAGGTAACAAAACCCCTTGCATGTGCAGGGGGTTTGTTTTATATTCCCACTCACGAGGCGTCGAAAACCTCTTCCTACACGGCATTCACCCCGTCAGCGTGAATTTTTTACGTCCATAAGTTTTCTTGTTTGGTTGTTTGTTTCGATATATCCGAACTGGTTTCCTATGGCCGCGAGGGCTGCGAATACAATACCTGTTCAACAGGGAATAAGCACGGCTCTTGTAGGGAGTTTTCGAACCTCGCGGCCGCCTATTCGGGCAACTTCGAAAACAACCTACAGGAAACTATCATGAACAATTCAGTTCAAATCTCTAATATCTCTATCCATCAAACCGAAAACGGCTTATTCAGCCTGAATGATTTACACCGCGCTTCAGGCGGAGAAGACAGACACGCACCGCGCCGCTGGCTTCAAAATATACAAACTAATGATTTAATTAAAGAACTTGAAAAAGACGGAAAACCGTCTATTCAATCAAAACAAAGACTTGGTACTTTTGTTTGTCGCGAACTGGTTATTGCCTACGGGATGTGGATTTCACCGAGATTCGCCTTGCAAGTGATTCAAACGTTCTTGGCGGTTTCAGACGGCATAAAAACAGTTACCGCCAAAACCACCGCCGATGACCGCACCGGATTGCGCCAAGCCGTCGCCGCGCTTGTCGGACGCAAAGGCATAGACTACTCCTCCGCGTACAGTATGATACACCAACGCTTCAACGTCGAAGCCATCGAAGACATCCCCGCCGAGAAGCTGCCCGAAGCCGTCGCCTATGCCCACGCGCTGACCCTGCACACAGGCTTGACAGGAGAAATCCTCGACCGCGAACCGTTACCCGCGCCGCAACCTGCCCTGCCCATAAGCGGCAACGCCCTGTACGACCTCGCCGTCGCCGTCAGATACGGCGCGTGGGCCATCCAAATGGGCAGAGACGTTTCCCTGCCGCTCAAGCAGCTCGGCTGCAAACAGGCGGTAACGATGTGGACGGTCTGGGCGGAAACGCGCAGCCGCCTCAAAGCCGCCGCAAACGCCCTTGAAGCCCTAAGCGCACACGCCGACGCGGAACACGCGGCAAAAATCCGCCCGATACTGCCCGAAATCCGCAACCTGTCAGCGGTTTGACGCGCAGGTAACAGCAATGCCGTCTGAATTTCAGACGGCATTTTCTCAGACAAATTTAAAGTCCCGTTTCATCTGTTTCAACAGCTTCGCCAAATCGTTTTTATGGATGAAGTCGCCTCCTGTCGAATTGATGATGATGGTGCTGTCGCTGCCTCCCTGCTGACCCGCCATTTCGCGGATGGTTTGGGCGTGTTCTGCCGGTAAGACCATCTCGTTCTCGTGCAGTTGGGTCAGCGGGTTGATGCCTGCCGGAATGTCCCAGCCGCCTGCTGCCGACGGTATGCGCGTTGTGGTCGTGGAGGTTGAGGAACCGCCGCCGCCACCACCCATCAACCCCATCACCGCCGCCATCATCGCCGCCATTGCTGCAACGGCAAGAATCGGGCCAACATACGGAATAGATGCCTGAGAAGCTGCCGCGCCTGAAGCTGCCTGCGTAGCGTTCGCCCCTACAACAGCCGTTGTCTCGGTTGCTTTAGTTGCCGCCGTCTTAGCTGACGCTGCCGTTTCCAGTGTTTCCCTTGTCCCAAAAATCATCTTATAAATTGCCGATTCCTGAACCATGCGCTGCATCATGCCCATTAAAGGCTTTGTAACCATCTCTTGAATAAAGGTCTGACCCATACTCTTGAAAAAGTTATTCATCGCCGTTCGGAAATTCTGCGTCCTTGTCAGCATAGCGGTGAACGCCTGCCCCATCTGCTGTTGCGCTTCCTGCCAAACGTTCTTGCCGCCGTCTTGCAGCATTTCCATGACGTTGGGCGCGTCTTTTCGGCGTTGGTTTTCGCGTTTGCCCTCGTTCTTCGCCTGCGTCCGCTCGTGCCCCTGCCCCAATTCGCCCATTTGAGCCTTGAGCTTGTCGATTGCCGTCTGACTGTATGTCTGGTCTTGTTCGGCAAGGGCGATACGTTCCTGCAACGCATCATAGGCAATCTGGTAACGGCGGTTTTCAAACTCGATTTCCATATCGAGGCGTTCGAGTTGCGAGATACGCCCGTCTGCCAGAGCTTGGTCTGCCGCGTCTTTCTCCATCTCCAGCTTGTGCTTATCCAGCTTCTCCCATTCAGCCACCTGATTCATCTTCGCTTCGGTAGACTGCTTCGATAACTGGTCTTCAAGCGCCAGGATTTTCGTGCGGATTTCCTTGCCCGTTTTGCCGTTGAAATCCACCGTTGCCAGTTTCGCCCGCCAATATTCCGCCTCACGCGCCAAATCCCATTCTTGGTGTGTGAGCGTTTCGCGCTGCATTTCACGGTGTGCAAGTTTCTGGGCTTTGATTTCCTCTTCCCAAGCCTGCATCGGGTCTTTGGCCGCGCCCGAACCGCCCGAACGGGATTTGCCTCCTTTGCCGCCGCCATGATTTGCGCCCGGCTTTTTCTGAGCGGTTTTGGCGTGTCCTCCGTCGCCGCGTCCCTTGAGGGCATCGGCTTCGTGAATATCGGCGGCACGTTCTCGAACGGCGTTTACCATTGCGCCGGCGCGGTCTTCCTTCAAACTGCCAGCAATACGACCGCCAAGCCCGCCGTCATCCATCCGCCCCATCTGAACCTTGTTCAGCTTTTCAATGCCAGAAATGCCGACCATCGACGCGGCTTTGTTGGCAAAATCAATCATGCTGTTAATCATGCCGACCGCTTTGTTTATCATCCACTCAATCGCAGAGATAAACACGTTGCCGATGGTCTTGCCAAGATTGGCAAAGAACTGAGGCATATTATTGGCGGCTTCTTTAATCAGCATCCAGCCGGTTGCAAACGTGTTGATATAAACGTTCACATACGCACCGATTGCGCTTGAGATGATGCCCATCACACGCTCGAACAACGACGACCAGCCGCCCACGCTCTCACCAAGCCAGCCTGTCAGCCCGTCAAACCACGATTTGACGGTTCCCACCGCTTCCCCGATGGTTTCCGTGATGAGTTGCCAAACCGCCCGAATCACATCGGAAAGATTCGACCATCCGCCGCCGAAGACATCGATTTCATCGCCGAATCTCGCAATCAGCCCGATAACCGTACCGATGGCAACGGCAATAATTCCGAACGGGTTTGCCAGCATGGCAACATTTAAGCCCATGACCTGCGCCGTCGCAGCGGCAACAGCAACCGCGAAGCCTGCCACAATCGGCACAACCAAGGTCAAGTTATCCGCAATAAGCTTGATGATTGACGCGATGCCTGACATCGTGCCGCTGTCGTTCATCAGCTTGGAAACCATGCTTTGCCAGTTGTTCGAGAACGCGTTCAACGCCTTACCCATCGTCATAGGTATTTTCGCCGCCTGTTCGCCTAACTTTTCCGATGCGCCCGATATGGCTTTAAAAATCACATCCGCCGTCAATTGCCCTTCACTGCCCAGCTTTTTGATTTCAGCGCGGGATTTACCCATATATTCCGCAATGGTATCCAGCAGAATAGGTGCGGCTTCGGAAATAGATTTAAACTCGTCGCCCTGCAATACGCCGCTGCCTAAAGCCTGCGATAACTGCATCAGCGCAGCAGCCTGTTGTTGCGCGCCAACGCCGCCGATGGTCATCGCATTGTTGGTCGCCTCGGTAAATTTTAAAATTTCCTGCTGCGTGTAGCCGTAGTCCTTCAAGGCACGGCTTGTGGAAACGTACAGGTTTGCCGTTGATTCAAGCGATGCACCGGTATTGTTTGCCACATCCAATAACTGACGTTGTACGGATAAATATTCCGTTTCAGACGACGTGACCATTCGGACTTTGCTGTTTATCAACTGCATTGCATCGGCAGTATCAAGCACCGATTTTGCGAAGTCTGCGGTTGCGAATCCTGCCAGCAGTTTGGTCAGCCCCGACAAGCTGGAGCCGATTTTGCCCACTTCGGCTCTAGCCTTTTCAGACGCCTGTTGCACCTGATTGCCCACTGCTTCAAACCCCGCTTTCACATCGGCGTGGAAATTGCGTATGGTTTCGTTCATGCTGTCGATTGCAGCTTTAAAACCTTTTGCGGCATTGTCGCCGCTGCCGCGTATCTTTTCCGCCGCCTTATCAGCATCAGCGGCAGCCGAATCAAAACCCTGCTTCGCGTGGTTTTCTACCGTTATTCTGACCTTGGCTTCCAAATCGCTCATTTATAGCCCCAATAATAAAAAAGCCGTCTTTTCAGACGGCATAGCGTTTCAACATTTCCCGATAATTTGCCAATTCCCGTTCGGCAAATTCAAAGGCCTTCAAATCGGCGTTATCGCTTGCCTCTTTGCTTTTGGCTTCCCATTCTGCGATACGCGCTTTCAGAAATTCGATAGAGTTCATTGCCGCTCCTTAGACGTGCAAGCCCGACAAATAGACAGTCTTGCCGTTCTTCTTGGTTGCGGTCATGATTTGGTTACGCATAGGGCTGTTGCGACGGAATCCAATGTGTACCCATGCACCGTCCCCGCGTTCCGGGAACTCAAGAATCAACTGGTCGAACGTGATTTTCCCTTCGTCACGCATTTTGATGATTTCTTTCGCAAACGCCAAAGAAGTTAAGCCGATAGCATCGCAGTCAGCAGCTAAGCCGAAACGGTGGGCGGACGTTGGACTGCCGCCTACGAGCTTGTTCACGCGCTCACTGCGGAAACAGCTTGTAACGATGATTCCACGGCCAACATAGGCGCGGATTTTCTCAAGCTGCTGCGCCGTGTAATAGATGTTGTCCATTTCGGCAGATGATGGCTTGTTCTCAATACCGGCACGGCGTGCAGTTTCGCTGCGCGTCAATTCTTTAAAACTAAAGTGTTCAGTGATTTGCATTTTTTACTTCTCCATTAAAAAGGCCGTCTGATTTCAGACGGCCTGTCATTACTCTTCTTTATCGATAAATTTGTCAGCCGTTTTCTTGACCCACTTTTTCATCAAGCCGGGGCAAGAGTTTTCACGGTATCCATCGCATGGCCTGTCAAAATGCCCCTGATTTCGCCAACGCAGCCAAGTCGTTCGGGGAGAACCGCCAGCCGTCGTCTATGCCCATGACTTTCGCGCAAAACTCGGAGCAGAACCATTTGTTTGCGCTTTGGCGGATTTTCAAAACCGTGCCGATTGCGCCGGCCCAGTCGTATTTTTTACCCCGCGCCGCCTGCCACACTTCCTCAAGGTGCGAGGCGGGCACGGTTTCCAGCGGGATTAAATCCCACTTTTCAGAAGGCAACGGCATCACCTTCATCCTCACGCCGCCATCGCGTATTGAGGACGAGTAACAGGCGTAGCCGCCGCTGGGCAGCGGGTAGGCAATTTCGCAGTGCGAATAAATCCCGCGCGTAATTTTTCTGGTTATCCAATCCCCGAAACGGGCTTTGACCGAGGCAAAGCCCCAGCCCTCACGGTTGCCCTTGTACAGGGCAAGGTACAGCGTTTTTTGCGTCATAATTCCTCCTGATAAATTTTCATCCAACCGCCTGAATAGTCGTAATTCCACGGTTCGGATGACTGCTCCAAAAGCCTTTTGTGCTGCTCTGCGTTGGCAAAGTCTTTCTGCTCGTCCGTGATGAGCTTCAGGCTCAATTCGTCCAACAATGGGCGGGTCAAGTGGACGAAGCTGCCGTCCATCGTTTTCCACATCAAATCGGGCGGCAACGCAGGCAGCGTGCGCATAAAGGTGTATTGCTGCCGTGCTTCGTCTGTTGAGTGAAACCATTTGCCGACCGACTCGACATACACGCCGCCGCGCAGGTTTTCGTGCCGCTTCTGTTTGATTTCTTCCCACTTTTCCGCCGCCGCCCAATAGCGGGCGGTTTCGCGTACCGTTTCGGGCAGCAGCCATTCGCCGCCGTCCCAAACGTGGTAAGGCGTGGGCGGTCGGCGGTCGGGTAATGCTTGGTTCTCTTCCATAAAAACCTCTTAATAAATAAAACCCTGATTCCTCAATATGTCCAAACGCGGCCAAGCCTGGTCGGTCGGGTAGTTGAGGGCGGAAACGCGGATGTCGGGCGTGTCCCGGTCGGTCGGGATGTTCTCTTGGAAACCTAATGCGATAAAATTTGAATCGCTCATGCCGCCCAAATAAATGGTTCCATACAGGCTCGCGCCGTCTTTGTAGATACTGCCCACCAGAGAATCGGCAGAGCGGAAACCCTCTGGAATGCCGCCGGGCGGAATAATTCTCACGCCCTTCTCTTTAAATGCACCATGCCCGGCGAAACCGGGCGCGCCCCGTCTGACGATGCCGAACCAGCCCCACGAGCCGCCGCCGAAGGCGTAGAACACGGTATCGCCGATGCGGCGAATCTTGATAAAGACGTTGCCGAACAGGGAAGCGGTTTTCTTCAATTTGAGCCAGCCAGTATCACCACTGATGACTTTCCAATTCCTGCCGTTACCGGTCTTCAGCCAAAGCACCGCTCCGTCGGTTACGGCGTTGTCTTTATAAAGCGTTCCCTTCGGCTTTCCGTCCATCTCAGGCTTCAAGTCGGGTCTGCCGTCGCCATTCAACACCCCTGCCGCCGCGATTTCGGCGGCAACAAAGCCGGAAAAGCCTTCCAGCACGGTTTTTAAATTGCTCATGTCTTACTCCCCTATGGGGAAGCGCGGGGCTTCCCCGTGAAACCTTAAGCCAGAGCCGCCTTGTAGCTGTTTTTCAAGCCTTCCAGCGTGATTGACTCGATGGCGGTTTTAATCTCATCGGCGGTTTGCTTCGCCTCTGTGATTTTCTGCAACAGCACATCAGGCACGCTGCTGCCGCCCTCTTTCAGGCGATTCAGCTCGTCCGCCAGTTCTTTGAACGTGTCCAAAGATTCAGACGCACCGCCGATAAGCTCGGTTTTCAAGGTGGCTATGGCGGCGGTGTAGCCGCCCTCAATCTCACTTTTTGCCGTGCTGATTTTGGCATCGGCCGCCGTTCCCGCCGCATCGATGGCCTCCGTTTTCGCCGTGCCGATATTGGCGGTCAGGGCGGCTTTCAAAGCCTTGTTCTGTTCGCCAAGAAACTGTGCGAAGCTGTCCAATAAAGATTTCAAATTACCCATTACAAAACTCCCAAGTTGTAGTTAAAAACCAAATCCGCCAAGGTCGGCAGTTCCACAACCACCCCGTCGGGTGGCACAAAAGGCTTGGCGCAAGGCTCAAGCCGTACCGTGATGTCGGGCTTCCGAACCACGGTCACTTTCACTTCACGCTCGGTTTTCACAATTCCTCCTTTCACACTTGGCGCGTGATGTCGTGCAACAGGCGGATGCGCCCGCAGCACAGCGTCTTCACGCGCCCCGTGCCGTCCGTCATCTGCAAGTCGTAGGCGGCGTACTGCCACATCGCGCCGTCCGTCTTGTCGTGCGACACCGTGATTTGCACACTGTTTCCGTCAACCGCGATGCCGTCTGAAAGGCTTAGGTGTATCCGACGGCTACCTCCCATTTCCGGCACGATGTCCATATCGAACGAGCAGCCTGCGAAGTCGACAGGTTCGCCCTCCGACTCAAAAACCAACGTTTCCAACTCGTCATCGCCGCGATACCACTCGAAGTTAATTTTTTCCATCGTCCTTTACCCCCGTTACCTTTTCAGCCAAGCCGCCCAAGTAACCACGCAGAACCTTAGGTGCGAGCGCGCGCACCGTATCGAGCGCATGACCCGTCATAATGCCCACGAACACCCCTGCTGCCGCGCACGTCCACACCTGGTTCAGCGGCACGAAACGTTCGGCCACAGCCGCCGCCGCGATTGCAGAAATAAAAGCCTCCAGAACAGCCTGCATCGGGCGGTCGTGTTCCTGAAGGCTTGCCCACACGCCGCCCAATACACCTCCTGCCGCCGCGAAGAGCAGCCCGAACTGCATAAACCCCATTCAAGCCACCTCATCTTTCCCTTTCGTGAACAAAAACTTCAGCGTATTGTTGCCAGCCAACGCACAGAGGAACGCCAACAGCGGCGGGATAACCATCCCCGTATGTGCAGGCGGGTATGCGCCCCAAAATGCAACGGAAACAAGAAACCAGATAAACCCTGCCAAAGTCAGCAAGTACGCGCTGGCAACATTTGCCCGAAAGCCTCGAAACATCAGCAACGCCGTCTGAAGCAGCCCCACCACGCCGAAGATGACGACCAGCCATATTTCAGGCAGGTTGTGGAATTTGTAGTAAATACGCCATGAATAAATATCGTCGGGAGAGAGCGCGAAAACCGCCGCGTAACCCAACAATCCCAATCCGCTGACCATCTCCAAAGCCCGTGTCCCCGTGCCGAACAACCACGCCTGAAAACGGGAGGGCAGCGACCGCCAATCTAGTAAGAAAGCTAACCTGTTCATAAAACACACCCAAAAAACAAACCGCCGCAAAGCCAAAGCCCTGCGGCGGTCATGCCGTCTGAAAACTTATTCTGCGTAGACCGGTTCGGCATTTGCCGTAACGTAGCCCGATTCCGCCCCTACCGCGCGGCGGTACAGCCAATCGCGGTCAACCGTTTCCATATCCGCGCCGTCAAAGGTCAGCGTGTGGGAACAAAGATAGCGTTTACCGTCCTTGTAGGCTTTCTCAGAGACATAGCCGTTCAGTGTTGCCGAAACCGATTTGAACTTGTAATCGATACTTGCATATTCAATTACATGCCAGGCGGCAACCGCGCCCGTGTCTCCGTCTTCAAACTCAAAGCGCAATGCTTTTACTTTTTTCGATTCGTCCATTTGTTACCTCCATAAAAAAGCCCGCTTTCGCGGGTATGAAAAAGCCGCCCTTTCGAGCGGCGGGATTTACAGCATTACCAGACTTCATCCTTACGGGATTCGGGAATCAGCACGCGGATGTTTCTAAGTTCAACCCACTGCCAGTCTTGTTCGCCTATAAGGTCGATACTTGACATAGTTGATACTGTACTCAGTTCTTGTGTGAACAGTTTGAACTCTCCGTTATGATTGCGACTACTATACTCCTTTATAGTCCTCGCCTCAGGATGATAATTCCAGTATATACCAGTGGCCCAACTGGTATTGGTATCAACTCTATATTCAAAAGACAAACCATAGATATTATTAGGTAGACTCAAACTCGCTGCATATAAGATTGGTCTATTTGTTCCAGGTAATCCTATCCTATTTTTATAGTTTGGGTGGACCCTAAGTGTCAGGCTGTCTTTAAATACCCTCCAGATTTTAGTTCCAGATAAATCCTTGTATTCAGGGTCTGAGGGAGAGAGGTATGAAGTTGTTACACCACCTAATAATTTAATCACTTTATAGGCGTTATCCCTATTTCCCTCTTTCTGGTGTTCCAATCTGATATTAACTGCACCAGTAGGTATGGTAATCCATACTGTTTCCACTAAAATAGTAGAGATACTTGATGTAGTTTTATTTATCGGTTGAGTTACAATTCCTTCAGCTTTTATTTCAATCACATCGTTGTTGATGGTTAGCCTTAGTGTACGTGGGTTGGCTGAATTAGGTACATATACGTGGCGCCTTGCGTTTTCAGACCATTCTAGAATAGCTGGAGCAGGTTCAGCATTTAACAGGATTTCAACCTTAATCATCCTTACCAAGTCATCCGGTGGCAGTGTTAATTCCCAAACGTTCTCTGAAACCTGCCGCATCCTATGAACCTTCATCACATCGCCCTCGATGCGCGAAGCCTTAATCATGCCGTTGAAATAACCCGAATCTGCCTCAATCCGTCCGCGTATCACGGCATCGTTTGCGGTCAATACCCCGTTTTCAGTTACGGAGAATTTTCCGTCGCCGATACTCAGACTGCCACCCGTGATGCTTCCAAGATTGGAAGATACCGCGCTCAAACTGGTAACGTTCATTTTATCGGCAGTAACGGAGTTTGCCCCGATTTCCCGCGCCGTTACGCTTCCGGCTTTCAGGCGGTTAGCGTCCAGCGTGTTTGCCGTGATTTTGTCGCCGTGAATATCCCCGGCGTTCAACTTATCGACAATAGCCTTGCCGTTTACCACCAATTCGCCGTTTACGCCGACACGATTTTTCTGCGTATCCACCACGAACGGGAACACATCCGCCTTCCCAGTCGCACCAATACCGAAACGGTCGGCATTCACAATGAACTTACTTTCAGGCGTACCGTTTTTCGGCGTGGTAGCCAAGCCAAAGCCTGCTACCCTGCCGTTAACGTCAACCTTGACCGTGTACTGCGCCTCCAAGCCGTTGATACTGCGGGCATGGGTTTGTACCGTCGCCTTATTGCCGTCAGCCGTTGATTCCGCTGCCGTGATACGTTCGCCAAGTGATTTGATATCGCCTGTTGCCTGAGTCAGTGTGTGTTGAACCACCTGAACCTTGCCACGAACTTCCTGCAAACCGTCATTGTCTTCAGGTGCCGGTGTCCAATCGGTCGCTACCGTTCCGCGTTCCAGTTTCACATTTAAAACCTTGATGGATTCTGATGTCTGATACCGCGCCTGAACGATGATGCTGCGTAGAGCTTTGACCTCTTTGGCAACCGTGTGTCTGGCAACAAGACGTTGTTTCAGCGTTTTTGTCGTACCGCTAACTGCCTCTCCATACCAGCAGTCGAAATAACCGATAGAGTTGTCGGCATAGGTTACGGAAAATTCCGCACCGATACGCGGGTATGGTTTGCCGTATGGCGATGTAGCGTTTGTCAGCTCGATGTCGCACGAGATAATCAGGCTGTCGCCTTGCTTCAGTTCCAAAGCAGACGAAACGTCGATAGTAACGTTTTTGGTCTGATTGTTCCCGCTGACTCTCAACACTTTTGCTTCGTTACCCGTTGAAAGGGCGTAGTTTCTTCCCCCTACCTCAAACGCATCAAGCCTGGAAGAAAGGGTCTGTACTTCTCTTTTACTGTCCTCCTTCGCGTTTTTGATACGCTCATTGACACTGCCTGTACCGTTGCCGTCAATCAGGTTGATTTTATCGCGCAAAGCCTGATTCAGATTGCTTTCCGACAGGTCGTTTGTCGATACATCGTAAACAGTAAACGATACGCTGCTGCTGACTCTCAAATTATCTTTGCCGAAGCTGTCATAACCCGCTGCGCGCAGATGGTAGGTCTTGTCTTTCTCCAGCGGTTTGCCGTTGCATTTGGCGATGGTTACAAACGTTTCCGCGCCGTCATAGACTTTGTTTGCGTCCGTGGTCGGGACGGCTGCGTTTTCAGAAACCCAAACGATGATGCCGGCGAAATCTTCTTCGGCAGGTTTTTGGCAGGTAAAAAACGCCTGTTTCAAACCGCTGTCGATGGCAATACCCTGCAACGCTTGAATTTGCGGATTTTGCGCCGCGATTTGCGCCCAGTTGCCTGTCTTGCCGGTAACGGCACGACCGCGAACCTTGAAGACAATATCTCGTACCTGACCGCCGTCAGATTTCATATCCGCCTGAGTGTAGGTGTAGCTGTTGTCAACGATACCGCTGACTTCACGCAGACGGCGTTGGCTGTTACCTGCGTAGATTTCCACATCGTAGGTATCCGCTCCGTCCAATTTATCCCAAGCGATGACGGCTTCTTTTCCGTATGCCCAAGATGATGTCAGGCGCAGGTTTTGAATCTGCCCGAGCGGCGCACCTTTGATGGTATAGGAATACGCCGGCACTTCTGCCAAATCTTGAATACCGCCGCTGAAGACATTGTATGAAACCAGTTTGACCCAAACCGTGCGACCAATCCAGTTACGCGGAACGGCGTATTTGAACAATGCTTCATCAATGCGCGCAAACTGGCTGCCTGTCGCGTGTGCATTGATGGCAGAGCCATACGCGCCGCGCGTCAGGTTGCCCAATGTGTAACGACCTACGCCTTTCAGTTCGGCGTTGGCGTATGCCAGAAATTCGCCGTCAACGTAGCACAATGTCAGCAAATCGCGGCTATCCTGCTCCGTACCGCCCGTAAGCTGCCCCGCTGAAATTTCCACGCCTAATGTATTTGTGCGGTCAAAAACCGCGCCATTCGGCAAAGCGGCGGTCAGCGATCCGAAACGCGCCTTATGGTTGACCGCGCCGACACGGGTGTAGCTGTCGCCATCCGTTGACACCCACACTTCAGCACCGCCCCACATATCGCCTCCGGCGGTTGCCAGCCAGATTTGCGGTTCGCCGCCCGTCAGTTGCAACGGGGCTTCGAAAATCACCGGCACATGGGCATTGCCCGGCGAAACGTTGTAGTCAGCCGAATAACCCAGAGACGGCTGCGTCGGATATTCCGATACAGTGTAAACACCAACGGGGTAGTCTTCAGCTTTAACGGACAATACACCCTCTTCATCCTCTTCAATCTCCGTGATTCGGACGGGCGTTTTATTCAAGCCAAGCCCTGCGTCTGTCAGGGTTACGATGTCCATCGGCTCTAGTAGGCAGTATTTCCAACCCAGCTTAAACTCATATTCGTTGCGGACGTACAGGGCGCGTTGCAGCAGTTGTTGTGCCACTTTTTGCGCCACCTTCGCATCACAAATGCCGTGCATCTTGATCGCGTCTTTCGGGCGCAATCCGTACTGCTCGATATTCGCTTGGTCTTTCACTTCCGCGATGGCAACGTTGTAATCGTTGTTCCTGTCAAGGTACTCGACCTGAATCTGATTGAACGCATCGGCATTGGTTTTGCGCTCAACCTTTACAGGGTCTTGCGCGCCCGAAACGATAAAATCGTCATCGGTCAGGTCGTATATGGCTTTGTTGTCGGCAACATACACCGCACCATTCCCCGAATAGCTGCCGTCCCCGTAGGGGATGATTTTCAGACGGCCTTGCGAAAATACCGCCGCGCTGTTGGTCTGCTCCAGCAGCTCGGAAATATTCCGTTGCGCCTCCCCCTGTTCCGTGTAGGCAGGGCTTAGGAAAATACCGACGGCGCGGCAATAATTACTGTATCGGTCGGTATCGCCGATGTTTTGGGACGGGAAACCGCAGCCGTAGCGTTGGTTTGTCAGCAAATCCAATACGATTTCGCGCGGGTTTGCATCGGGGATATTGCCGGAATAGCCCAATTTCCCGATGACCTCGAAATTGTGCTGATATATTTGCGCCGATTTCGTCAGTTCGTAGTTCGGGCTGCACAAATAAGCCGTGCCTGAATAATTCAACGCCTGGTCTTGGTGCTTCGCCTGTTGCAGGTGCGTCCACAACGGTTGCTCATCGCCGCCGCGCATAAGCGTCAGACGCAACTGTGCCAGCGAATCGAATTTCTCCTTTTCGCGCCAAATCCGCCCCACGCCCTGAATTTCACCCTCGCACAAGGCAAGCATAACGGCGGCTTCGTAGGTGTATTTAATGTCTTCCTGCGTTATACCGCCCCCGCCCTTACCGCCCTGCCGCGTCGTGGTTTTATGCTCGATGGTAACGAAATCGCCGTACCAAATCAGATTACCGGCAACGCGCGTCCTGCCGTAGATGACGGGCAGGGTCAGCCCTTGTGATGACTGCTGAACCTGTAACGATAAGATACGCTCTTCCGCTGATGTAATAGTTGACGATTTACCGCCCATGAATGACCTCGAAAATCAAAATGAAAATGTAAAAAACCGCACCTCACGCCCGATAAGTTCGGCTTGGTTGATGTCGTCCAACACCACGCCGCGCCCGATGTAGCTGTGAATAATCTTGCCGTCGCCTGCTAATATGCCGCCGTGCGAAAACGACCGCCCGAAACGCCATACTGCGATGTCGCCCGCCTGCGGCGATTTCGTCTCACGGCAAAATTGCGTGATAAACCCTAAATAACGCTCGGAATCGCGGTGCAAATGCCAATCTTGAGGGTAAGGGCGCGGGTCGAACCCTTCGGGAAGCAATCCGACCGCTCCATAGACGGCGACCAGAATCATGGCGCAATCCACGCCCGCGCCTTTTACCATCGCGTGATGATGGTACGGCGTGCCAAGCCATGACCGCGCTTCTTCGACGATTTGCTTTCTCAAATCTATTTCAGACGGCATATCACACCACCGTATCTGCCGAAGGGATAAATGGGAAGCCGCGAAAATGCACGATGTTGTTAAACTTATCCTTACAGGTATCGCGCCGCTTGTTGCAACCGGGATAAACCTTGAACACATCGCCCGCTTGCGGCGGGAATGGCAGGCGTAGGGCAAACTCGAACGTATTGCCGCTATGCACCTTGACCGTCCTGCTCAAGCCTGCGTTTCGTCCGCTTGTAAACTTAATCACACCTTGCGAGAACCACCCGTCAGGCTGCGTCAGATTGTGTTTCAGCATAGTTCCCGTTTGGCTGTTTTCGGTTACACGCCCGTTTACCGTGAATTTCTCACGGTTGACCTTGCAGCCGTCGTCATAGAGCGTCCTCATGCAGCCGGCCTGATAGATGTTGCGCGGGCTGGAGACGTTCAAAAGCTCGATGTCGGATTTCACATCGACTTTTACAGACGACCTGCTACCCGATACGTCCGACACTCGCCCTGAAAAGATATTCACGGCACCAACGGGGCTAAGTTCGGTAAGAGAACCGTCAACATCGGCGGCAGACCGCAAATCAACGCCCGAAATCCGAATGGAATCGGACGTTTGGTATCGCGCCTGTATAATCAGGCTGCGGATTTCCTTGACCGTTTTGCCTGCCGGTATTGCATGCTTGAATGAAATCCGTTCACTCAGTGTTTTCTTGCTGCCGCTGACTGCCTCTCCATACCAGCAGTCGAAATAACCGACTGAGTTGTCCGTATAGGTTACAGACAGTTCGGCGCCGATTCGCGGATATGGCTTGCCGTAAATTGACGTTGCGTTTTCAAGCGCAATATCACATGACAAGACAAACTCGTTCGGCAAATCGCCGCGAACTTGCAGCGTTTTAGTCTCGGTTCGATTCACGCCCGAAACTTCTAAAACTGCGTCCGCATCTTCGACCATGTTGCCGATATTTGTAGCAGATGGTTTGAAAAACACGCGGTCTATCTTGACCCGCGCGCCGTCCAATACGCCTCCCAAAGCAGCTTCAGCCCATTGCAAGCCCTCAAGCCTGTAATCGGGCGCGGCTGAAATCTGCAAGGTATTGGAATCAACATCCAATCCGACGGCGATACGGGTTGCGCCGCGCTTGATAATCAGCTCGTGCGCCCCGTAGGTCTGACCGTCCCAAACGACGGGCATATCCGCGCCGGTATGTCGTAACACCTGACCGCCCGAAAGCGTGATGGTGTACAAATCCGCCATCTGAAACTCATCGCTGCCGTGCAGCAAATCAATCAGTTCTTTTGTCGCAATCTTCATAATTTGACGCTCGTAAACTCAATCTTTTTAGCCGCCCACAGGCTGCCCAGAACGTTTTCAAAATCTACCGTGTCAGACGTAAATCTCACGCGGAAATAAAAGCCGCCCGTCCATGTAATCGGGCGACCCGGCGTTTGCGGCGTGTTGAAAACCAAAACACCTTTATCGGTAACGGTGTAATCGCGCCCGTACGTCAAAGCCACGCCGCCAACCTTGACGGAGGGTCGTTCCTTGACTGCCAACACAGGCTCGATAAATCCGCCCATAGAGCGGACAAGCTGATAACGTGTAACGCCCTGCACCGTGTTTCCGACAGGCTGGTCGGTTACGGCGTTGTCGGTCGGGTCTTCGTAAAGGAAACTTTCAAAGCTGCCTTTGCGTGCATTGAAGAATCCCGCCAACTGCTCCAACTCGTTCACGGATGCTTTTGTCCGCAATACCTCGAACGACAGCGAAAACCGCCATTGCGGGTAAGTGTAGTAGGCGGTTCGGAACTCACGACCGCTTGCCGATTTCTGCGTGCCGGTACTCCACACCGCCGTCTTCTTTCGCCCCCACTTCAAGCCGGGAAACGTGGGGAAAATCGCATTACCCATTAGATTATTCCTTTCGCTTTCAGCAAGGCGTTAAATTCGTCTTCAGACAGTTCATTACCGCCAAGCATACCGATGGCTTCGGCTTCGTCCGCTTCGCTTTGTGCGACGCTCGACGACGGCTTGATGCCCATGTACGACGCTACCAAGATATGAACGGGCGGATGTTCGCGCCAATACTCGTTCAGGTGTTTGATACGCGGCAAATCCAAGTTGTCGGCGACGTAGTCCCACGTCCAGCCGGTAGAGGCGCAAACGTGGGCAATCATCGCCCCGAAACTTAATCCGCCGCCTGAGCTTCCCCCGCTTGTGCGGCTTCCTGCTCCTTGCGTTTCAGCCCTGAAACGTCCATCACGGCGGTAAACACTTCATTCATGTTGCCGATGTCGATTAAATCAGCCACTTCTTCGCGCGTCATATCAGGGTAATTGCGGCGCATGGCGGCATAGGCGCAATCGATAACGGTAGAAATCTGTTTTGCATCTTGCACATTGCCGTCAAATGCACCAATGTCGCTTTGCAACTGCTCCAACGCGCCAAGTGCGATAGGCGGGATAACGTAATTCGTACCGTTCAGTTCGACGGTTACGCCTTTAATTCGTACGGTCATTTTTCTTTCCTTTTTTGGGGTAAATGAAAAAGGCCGTCATTCTCAGACGGCCTGCATTATTACTCCTGAATCCACAGAGTACCGACTTTAAAGCCTGCCTCGTCGGTTGAGGCGGTAAAGTCGATTTCGGGGACGGAGAAGTCGTCGTTTTTCGTTGAGAACAAGCCCAATTTACCGCTGGTTACGCTTTCCAGTTCCAACAAGGCTTTTTTGCCTTTAAACTGCGTCAGGTATCTCAGCTTAAACGTCGGCGTGTTACCCATCGCCATGTTTGACAAATCAAGCTTCTTGGCTGACGGCATGGTTTGGGTGTAGGTAAAGCTCGGATAAACGGTTTTACCCTTGTCCGCCTCATTGAAGGTGTACAAGCCTGTCGCGGACACCATGTACTGCCCCGCCGTCGGATTGCTGGCGACCTTGATGTAAGCCGTACCGTCCTGACCCATTACGCCCGCGTCTTCAACGAACGTGCCGCCATTGGGCGCGGTTGCCTGAACGGTATAAGCACCGCTTGCAGGGATAGCCTTACCCGTAGTGTCTGCCCAAAGTGCCTTCATCGTGCCGGTTGCATATTCCGCGCCGAAGAACAGGGTATTCAGGGTCAGACCGTTGATTAACGCGCCCTTGAATTTGCCCGAAACTTTGACCTTGCCCTGTGCAACAGCCAGCGCAAAGCGGTTTTGACCGTAAAACTCCTTCAATTCCGCCGATAAATCGACGCTCATTTCTTGCAAGCCCATGATTCGCACGGGCGTTGCGTTCTGTACACGGTTGCCGTAAGCATCCGTAATCATTTCGGCGAACACTTCGCCGCTACCAAACGTCAACTGCATGACATTCCTTTCAAAAAAAGCCGCTTTTCAGACGGCATCCGTTACTAAAATCATCACCGGCACCAAGGCAAAAGCCTGATTGCCAAATAGCCCCTCATCCAGTTCTACATGGCCTTCTATGCGGCAATACACCACGCCTTCTACCGGCAAAGACGGTTGGCCGGTAATCGGAGACGGGGTATTCAAGACGGCAAACAGCTTGTCTAAGCACTCGTTCAGCCGCTCGGACGGCGCGTCTTCCGCATACACATACAGATACACATTTGCCCGCATCAGATAGCGGCTGTCCTGACTGTTTCTCGGTTCGACCGTTTCCGATACCGGCGACAGGAACAGGGCGGGTTGTTCGTAAGCCTCCACCTCGTCCCAATGCCGCAAGCGGCGCGAAAACGTTACGATGCCTTCCACCTGTTTCAACTTCTCGAACAGCGCGGCATAGATTTTTTCGCGATTTACCATCTCAGCCCCCGTTTCGCCGCCGCTTCAAATTCCTGACGGATGAAAGGCAGCATATCGGCAAAGGCGGTACGCATAAACGACCGTTCCGGCAGCCTCACACGTCGCGTATGTGCCGAAACATGGACGTTAATCGGCGTTTTCAGCCGCCGCCCGAAAGCCTGCTTGACCTGCCGCACATGCGCGGGCACGGATACCGCACCCGAAAAGCCGTATTCATGCAGCTTGCCGTACGGCGCCCCCGAAGCAATACCGACCACGCCGACCGTCAGGCCGCCGTCCTGCCAACTGTCGCGGACAATGTTGTCGCGCAGGTTACCCGTGCGGCGGTGTAAAACCTGCCCCAACAGCTTGTGCGTCTTGACCTGCTTTTGCAGGCGCAATACCACAAAAGCCATGCTGCTCTTGATTTCATCGTCTATCTTCTTGCTGCAACCGGCCAAAGCCGCCCGCATTTCCGAATCACCGACCATCTCGAATTTAAGCATCAGCCTTTTCCGCCCGTTTCGGCCGCGCATCAGACGGCTTATCGCCCGCAGGCATGACAAAACCATACTGATGCAGATACTGCACTGCCTCTTCGGCTACCTCTACTATGCCGTTCTCCACGGCATAATTTACCCCGCCGAAGGAAACATCCGTGATTCCTTCGGGAGCTTTTAGTTTTACCAACATACACACCTCCGTTTTTAGGCCGTCTGAAAGACTAGCCGCGTTTAACCCGCACATTGCGGATGGAGCGTCCGACCAGCGGCTTCAACAACTGCCGGACATAGGCAAGCCGTTCCGCATGTTCCGACTTGCCGCCGTAAGATGCCGTCATACCACCTTTAGTCAGGCTCTTCTGCTCCGCCTGCCCGCCGCCTTGAATCAAATTGCCGATTAAAGACAGCTCAGCCACGGCTTTTTGCACGGCTTGCGGTATTTCCCCGATGCCGCGCATCGACGCTATCAAATCAGGCGGCAGGCCGAACATTGCATCCAAATAATCGGATGCCGCCACCAAAAGCCCCGCCTTGCTGTCTCCCGCCGCCTGCCATTTCGCCTTGCTCGGGCGTACTTCGTGATAGGCATCCGCCTCGACAACCGTCAGATAGGAATTACGCATTTACCGCTTTCAGCAAGGCCAACAAATCTGCCTTCTTCGCATTTGCAGGATATTCGACACCTGCCGCATCCAGCATTTCTTTTAGTTTTTCAACCGTCAGTTTGGATAAATCGTCGCCAGGCGGCACATCTTCGGCTTCAGACGGCCTGTACTTCGCATCAATAATACGGAAACCCTCCGCCAACAATTCCGCCTTGCGCTCGCTCGAAACGGGATGCGGCTCATAAACAATTGGACGTCCCATAACACCTCCTCAAAAAAAAGGCGGTCAAAAGCCGCCTATACTTGCAAATTACTTGGTAACCAGCAAAACGCCCGCCGTGTCCTTGTCAGAACTTGCGGTCTTGTCCCAATTTGCACCCGTGCCCAATGCGGCATCGTCGGGCGATTTCCCACCGCTGGCCATATCCCACGCATAGCCCCTCAACGCGATACCATATGACCATTCGGCCTGATAAACCGTGCCCAGGTTTTCTTTTCCGGTAACCTGCTGCATGACTGCGTTAAAATCGCCGTTGTCATTCACGATAACCGCACCTTCGACCAAGCCCAGCGTGTTGTAGGTCGCTTCACCGGAAGAGGACACCAAATCAGGTGCATCCGTAATCACAAACACACGCCCGAACGGGTCGCGTACCACATTGATGCCGTCATAAGCAAACAGACGTTCCGCATTGGTCAGCGCGTTGTCGTACAGATTATGGGCAACAGTAGAGTGCATCACCCAAGCACGCAAGCTGCCCGAACGGTCGCCGAATTTCGCGGCCGCAGCATTCAGCGCGTTAAACGTAGGCTTGGCGGTAGATGCGTCATGCTTCATGCCTGTATTGTTGCCGATTGCCGCAACCGCACAACGCACCGCAGCGTTAAGCATATCGCCCATACGCGCCTTGGCAAGCTGCTCGCCGATACGCACCGCAGCCAATTCTGGGTTACGCAACGTCCATGCATACTGACCCGGCTCAAACTCCACCGGAGCCGTACCGGCCGCCACTTTTACTGCGACATTCAGCATCTCTTTCAAACGTTTTGCCTGTACCGTGCCGTCGCCGTACACATTGCGGCGGCGTACCAAGCCGCCGATGGACTGGAATGCCGACTTAATTGAGAAATCACCGTCAAACGGCTCGTTTGACAATACCAGTGCACCGCCGGAAGCCTCATTAAACTTAGCCACATCTTGCGCGATGGTTTCATTCATTACATCACGCGTTTGCTGGTTAAAAACCTGTAAATCAAAAGCCATAAATTACTCCATAAAATTAACGGCCATATTTAGCCTTTAAGAGAGCGGCTTTCTCCGCCTCCGTCTTACAATCAGATAACGAACCGCCAACCGTTCCACCGCCCGCCGCCGCACCACTGCCGCTCGCGCCGCTGCCTTTCAAGATGCTGTCCTTGTTCGGGTAAGCATCAATCAGGCTTTCCAGTGCCTCGTCAAACCCCGCTTTCGCCCCGGGCGTTACACGGCTGAAAATTTCATTGCCGTTCGTGTCTTTGGCTACGATTTTCCCGTCTTCCGACACGGAAAAATGCCGCCCGAAGAATGCCTGCGCCACATCGGCGGGGATAGCCAGCTTTTCCGCAATCACTTTGGATCGGGCGAAACTGCCGCCCACCAGTTCGGCATGAAATTGGGAACGGATTTTCTCGGCATCGGCGTTGGCGGCGGCCAGCTTCTCTTCGTACAGCTTCACGGTTTCGGCTTTGACCTTCTCCGCCTCACCCGCATCAATCAGCTTCTTGTCGTCCAAGTTTTTGACCGTTTCCAATGCCTTCAAGGCCGCCGCTGCGTCTTCAATGCCGTCAAACACCTTCAACTTCGCTTCCGCCGCCTCTTTGGCTTCGCGGTGCTGCTTGGCTTCGGCATTCAGGCCGCTGATTTTCTGCATCGCGGCAGGCGCGTCAAACGGGATTTCCTTCCCGTCGTCATGCACATACACCGGCTTGCCGTCGGATACCACCACATGACCGTTTTCGTCCAATTTCAATTTCATGTTTCAAAACTCCGTAAAAAAAGCGGCATCCGCCGCAAAACGCCCCGCATATCCATACGGCGGGCAACAAAAAACCGTTTTAACCCCCTGCGATTCAAAGGAATTAAAACGGCCGAAAATAAAAAAACCCTTACTTATACTTACGCTTCAGTTCGGCCAGCGTTACCGATGCCAGCCCGTCTGACCTGACCGCATCGTCCAGCGAAATTTTGCCCTCGTGCAGCATCTGCCCGATGCCGTGCCCGAACTGCTCCTGCAATTGCGGCAACGTGCGGCCTTTTACCCAATCTTCACCCGATACGCCATCAAACGGCGCGTCCAAATCAAACACAAATGCCAGCCGCGAACGGCAATTCGGATGCAGCGGAGGCCGTCTGAACAGGTAGGCATGGCCGACAGGCTGTTTTTTCTTGTCCCACACCAGCCCGTGCCGCGCCGTACACATGCCGCTTGTATGGCCGTCCAACACCGCCACATGCCGCCATCCTTTAACCAGCGGGTTAATGCTGCCGAAAGCGTAATGCACCGACCCCTGGATGCTCCCCGCCCATGTCCGCGTCAGCGTCCGAAGTTGTGCGGCCTGCCGCTTGAACACATCGGCCACATCGTCAAAGGATACCCCGTCTGCCGCCGCCAACCGTACCGTGCGCTTCAAAACATCAAACAGTCCGCGCCGTTGCGCCGTTACCGCCTCGGATAAGGTCAGTCCGCCGACCAGTGCATGCGCGGACAAATCGGCCAGCCTTTCGGCAGGCAACGGCTTTACCGCGCCATCAAGCACATACGCCGCCGACAAGCCGCCCAGCCACCACAACAGCCACTCATGTTCGTCTGCCACCACTTCGGTTTGCGCCTCCTGCACCATCCCGTCAATCAGGCCGTAGTAATGCGCCAGCACCGCGTCGATTTCCGACAACAGCCTTTCCAAATCCCGACGGTTCAATGCAGACAACTCACGGCGGCGCAGGTTCGCTTCAACTTCCTCCTGCATCCTTTCCAACTGCCGCAGCGCATCACGGGCGACAGAACGCTCGAAACGCATCAAATCAATCTGCCGCGTCAGAAGGTCATGTACTGCCTGCTCGTCGATATTCATTCAGACGGCCTTTCTTCGTCCCGCTTGCCGCTAAAGTCCAATCCCGCCGCCGGCTGGCCGTCCAGCCGTGCCGCCTCGTCTTCCCATTTCAAATAATCCGACAGCAGGCCGCGCCGCTTGGCCTCCTCGAACAACGTTTCATTACTCAAAACGCCAGCCGCGTTCATGCGTACCAGCACGTCCACGCTCGATTCGGGGTTGCCGTTGTCGTCTATGCTGCCCGATATTTCCACCGCGCCGCCGCCATCCAACCCTTGCCACGCCGCCATCATGTCCAGCACGCGGCCGATCGCGTCTTCCAACAGGTTTGCGTAATGGCGCAGCAAGCTGATTTCACGCCCCGCCTCATCACGCGCCTGACTTTCAGTCAATGCCAGCTTGGTTCGCGTCAGCAGTTTCGCGCCGGCCGCCTGCATGTCCGTTTCCAGCTTCTCAATTGCCGTAACGCCTGCGGAAATGGCCGCCCCCGAATGCTCGACGTAATTCAACTCGCCGTCTGCACCGACGCTTATCATATTGCCCGCAGCGGCCACCACATTCTGCACATCCTCGCTGCCACGATACTGCAACAGCGGGACACGCACATAATGCACAATATTGTCTTGGTCGGACTGGCTCTGCCAATGCTTCACATTCAAATAGGCAAGCTCCATCAACGGCGGACGGCCTGCAAAAAAGCCCGTCTTTTCCAACACCAAATCAACCACCGGGACAAATCCCAGCGGCTCGCCGTTGCGCGACTGGTCAGCCTCGCTGTGAATCAACCACTTGCCGTCTTTGTCCATGCGGTAACGCCTGACGCGGCCTGCCTCATGTACATTGATTTGCTCTACCGTCCGTTCGCCGAAATCGCCGTCATATTCCGTAACCGCCTGACGGTATCGGAACTGCGTACAGACAGGCCGCCCCTGCCGCATCTCATAACGGAAGCCCAGTACATCAGAATTGCGCACAAAAACCGCATAAGGCCGCAAGCCCAATGCCTTCTCCTCCGCCTTCGTCCTTGCCTTGCCGTCCGGGTAGTCCACCAGCACATAACTGGCACCCTTGGCCAGCGCATCGGCAAACCATGCAGCACAAAACACATTCAGGGCGTTGTTTTGCAGGTCGAAGTTTTGCAGGTAGTCTTTCAGGCCGTCTGAAACCTTGTCCGTGCCTATATCGCGGAAGAAAACTCGCCCGACCATCTGCCCGATGGTTTCCTTCAGAACCGGCAGAAGCGTGGACGTACCCAGCCGCGTCTGATAGCCGTCGTCTTCTTCCTGCGGCCATTGCGGAAGATACATCTTGCCTGCCACCCGCATTGCCTCCGTACCGCCCAACAGCGCATCAATCATCACGCCGTGGCCGTGCATCTTGGCCACAGCGGCGGTTTTACTTGAAACACCCATAAATCACACCTTTCAGACGGCCTCACAGCCTGAAGCCGACACGCGCCAATTCTCCACGCTTGACCATCAATTCGTTAAATGCTCGGCTCAAACAGTCGATTTGGTCGTCATGCTGCCCGTTCGGGAACATCCGCATTTCAGCAATCAGCGCGTCCGTGTCCCATGTGCCGTCATCCAACACCATCACATTGCCGATATTGACCTGTGCCGCGAACGGTTCGGCGCGTGTAACCTTATCGCCTGATTCAGGACTGGCAGATATAGAAAAACCCGCCAGTTGACGGGTTAAATATAAAGTTTGCGATTTACCAGCCTGACCGGGGTCTTGTGGGATAGATATTTTAGTTTTCACACCGTCTTTTTGCGCCGTGTTGCGCAATATCCTGTCCCGCTCATCCGCGCCGTACTGACCGCGCACGATATTGGCGATGATGTACCGACCGTCTTCTGTAACACCAAGCCTGCCGCCTGCCGTGTAGTCGCCGTCGTTCGCTGTTGACGCTAAATCCCACGCGCGAACCCATCTGATATTACCGGCAGGCAACGCCTTAACAAATTGCAGGTTGTCAGGCTTGAACGTACCGCCATCAGGCGGTGCAGGTTTTTGCAAGTACTGACCGGCAAACACATACGGCGCGGCTTGTTCCATTCGGCGCAGTGTTTCAATATCATGCTTTTCAGGCCACAACGCCGTGCCGTCGTCTTGGATAGCAGGCAGGCACAAATGCTCCCACTCTTCGCCGTTGCCGCCGTCAAGCAGCCAGCCCGCCAAATCTTTCTCGTGCAGGCGTTGCATAATCAGAATAATCGGCGTGTCAGGGCTATTCTTCCGAGATTCGACCGTGTTTTGAAACCAGTCAATGACGTTCTGCCGCCTGACCTCACTTCGCGCCTCGTCTGCCTTATGCGGATCGTCAATGATGATGCAGCCGCCGAATCCCTCCCGATGCTTGCCTGCACCGAAACCGGTAATCGTACCGCCTGCGCCTGTTGCGTACATCACGCCGCCTGCTGTCGTCTTCCAATGATGGCTGCTCTCGCTTGCCAACGCGAAATCGGGGAATATCGCCCGATACTCTTCATGCTGGACAAGATTACGAATCTGCACGGAGTTATTGACCGCTAGCGTTGATGAATAACTCGCATGAATAAACTCGCAATCAGGCACACGACCCATCGCCCATGCGATAAAATTCACAACCGCGATTTCCGTTTTTGAGTAACGCGGCGGAATGTTGATAATCAGGCGTTTCGTATCGCCGTTAAAAACACGCTCAAGTGCATCACAGATTAGGGCATGGTGTCTTGCAACAAGCCACGGATATCCGCGACGCGCGTAAAACATATTCAGCGCGAAGCAATACAAATTATTCCGCGACGCCAAGCGCAATGCCTCTTGCCTTTGAGCAACCGTGTATGTCATTTCGCAATTTCTTTCAGTGCTTCCGACAATGCCCCCTGCAAATCTTCTTTTGACATCTCAATCTCTTTCGCTTTGGGTGTCATACTGCCGTCTGAAGATACATTATCAACCACTTGCGTCTCACGCCATCCTGCACGGGTCTTCAGGTAAAAAATCGCAGCCGTCAAATTGCCTTCACGCGCCTGCATCAACAAACTCTGGGCAACAGAACCAATAGCCTTAGCCTGTCCTCTTTTATATCGTTCCATAACTTCAGGCTGTCTTTCAACAACCCGATAAAATGTAGTCTTCCCGATACCAAAGTAATCAGCTATCTGCTCAATAGAAAGAACTGACCCCAGTGCCTCAACTTGCGCGAGCTTTTCCTCATCCATAACAAAAGCAGGGCGTCCACCTTTATTTTTCTCACCTTGTTCACTCATTTCCCCACCGCCTCAATTACCGCGCTGCCGCTGATATAGTGTTCATATTTTGGATAATGCAGCAGCTTCATACACTCTTCCTTCTCTTTCTCGTCCTTGAAAACGATAACAGTGTATATCTCTGCACTATTACGCTCTTTCAATTTCTCGGCGGACTCTTTGCGGTGTTCTTTAATCTCTCGCAGCGCGTCTTTAGTTTCCGATATTTCCGTGTTGTCTTGGAACATTTCGCTAAAACGCGCATCGCCGTCAAACAGTAAATCGACATCAAGCTTATCAAAGCCCATATCGCCAAAATCAACGCCGAAATCTTGGTTTAGTTCTGCCAGCAACTCCGTGTCCCAACCGCCTTGCGCAGACGGGTTATTCAGGAATACCAGCATTTCAAGCTCTTCAGCCTCGCTAATTCTCACAAGCGCGACATCAAGCTCATAATCGTTTTTACCGTCTTTGTAATTCTCTAAGCTGTCCATCACGCCCAAACGTTGATGACCGCCTAAGATATACATCGTACCGTCTTCACGCTGATTGACCGTAATCGGCTGAATCAATCCGACCTGACGCATTTTGTCTTTCAACTTCTTCTTTGCGCCATCTGCGATTACACGCGGATTTTTCGGATGCTCATGCAACTGGCTTCGATGGACAGTTACCATCTCAAACTTTTGCAATGACGTTTTCTTCATGATTCATCTCGTAGTTTCTTACAGCCGCTTCGACAAACGGATACCATTCCGCCACTTTCTTGTAATCAGCAGGATAGTGCTTTTTCAGCAAGGCCATTTCAGACGGTTCAAGCGAACGGAAAGAATGCCCCAATACGGCACTTTCGGGCGAAAGCTTTAATCTGTGATGCTGGATATAGCGCATCACTTCGGCTTTATTCCAATGCGCAACGGGATATATCCGCCCACGTTTATCGTCTATGCTGCCGCTGTTTTTAATCATGGCCCGACGGACAATGCTATCGGCGATGCGCTCACCGGCCGCAATCCACCACATATCGGACGACAAGCGCAAATACTGATAGACATCAAGCGGCTTGACGACAGGGACGGTGTAGTCTCCTTTTCGAAACAAGCCGTACCGCATCCACTCCGAAATCATAAAATGCGGTATGCGTTCAATTTGAATACCGTATCTCGCTTCGTACCAGCGCAAATTAGCCTCTTGGAAACTCAAGCCGGGAACGGAATACATGAACACAACATGAATATGCTTAAAGTAACGGGCGCACAAATCCAGCGTTACTATGCTG
The DNA here is from genome assembly GCF_014596375.1 of Neisseria sp. RH3002v2f. NCBI lineage: Bacteria > Pseudomonadati > Pseudomonadota > Betaproteobacteria > Neisseriales > Neisseriaceae > Neisseria > Neisseria sp. RH3002v2f. The sequence goes on along the minus strand of NZ_MAYZ01000023.1, from coordinate 79,864 downwards.
TCTTTGCCGCCCGAAAAACACACAATACATTTGTCCGAAATCCTGCTTGCCGTCTTAACTGTTTCAAACAGGAGATTAGACATGGTTAACCGCCCTTACCGCCACCCCCCAAAGCCTTGCGGTTTTGGGTTTGTGCAAATTGACGCTTACGCGCATTACCAGCCGCACCACCAGTGGTGCCGCGAAAACTTGTGCCACTGCCTTTTACTTTTCTAGCCATAATCAAACCTCATAAAAAAACCGCCTTTCGGCGGTCGTTAATCGTAATTTAAAATCAGGCTCGCACTACCGATGCCCTTAGACTGATCGGCCAGCTTATCTGCATGAACAAACCAATCATCATCATCTGACATAAACTCAATTAAATTATCATCTACATCAAACAATCTCAATCGCCCATTTACAGGCTTAAGTATCACATCACGCGGGTTTTCTAAAACCCAGCCCCAAATGCCATGCTCTACATAATCACAACAAGATGCCTTTTGGTAATATGGTGTGTTAAAGCATTTTTTTATATCAACCAAGTCGACAACACACATCATCACACCAACGGGTAAGCGATGCTCACCAACCTCTGTTGACTTTACCCAAGTATCTTTCTCAGACTTGGACGCACAAATCAACAGCTTACCCCTGTAATCAGTCTGCCAACTGCGCAGCTCTATCGTCTTTTCGCCGTTTGCAATTTGAAAAGCATACGGCTGTTTTACACTTAATGCTTTCATAAGTTACCTGTGATATACTATATATAATATTAAATTATACTTAATATAATCATGCAACTCAAAAACACAGACTTTTTAACCTTACTTGAGGCCGCTCAAATTACACAGACCGATTTATCAAGAAGACTCGGAATTACAGCGGCAGCCATCAGCCGCTGGCACAAAATCGGCGTTCCGCAATACGCAGTTGCCTATCTTGAGCTACTGGCAAAATATAACCGTTTAATCGATAAGATTTAAAAAAACCGTCTAACTCTGACCCCTCTCAGAATTAGACGGCAAACACACACTCACCACATGGGAAAAATGGAACGCCCTACACCTGCAAGGCATAGGGCGAAGGGTGCAAGAACCGCTTTATAGTCTGTCTTCGCATGACAACCATTTAGGTCGGGCAAACGCGTTTCACTTGCTCCGCGTTTTTTTTACAGAGACCAACAAGGAGCGTGGGGCGCGACCCCCTGTTTATTGGAAGCGTCCGCGTCATCTTCCTTAGTGCTTTAAGCACCCTTTCAGCCTTTGCCCGTTAAGGCAAACACTCATAGAAACCTGAAACCGGCCGGAGAACCCTCTAACCCAAAATTTCAGGTTATTCAGGCCGTCTGAAAATTCAAACGCCCGAAACCGGCATTCCGCCTATTTGAAAAATTGCGCTATGGCTGCCAAAACAGCGGCGGATCCCGTTAATATGGCAAAAATCAAAGCGGCATTAGCTAAACGTTTGCCGACAACACCTGCATCTTCAACATTCATCCTTCCACCTACCTTTACCTGATGTTTTGGTTTATACTTAATCAAGTTCAAATCCTTTGCGCATGAAAGGGTTTAAAACAGAAACGCCGCGATGTTCCCGCATCACGGCGTTTTGCTATTCCGAAAACGACAAAACCCGCACATTATCATGTACGGGCTTAAAAATTCATATCCTTCGGGCGTGCGAAAAGCCCCGCAAGGGTAACGATTTGAATTATACACCTATTGCCGGAAAAAACAACAGGCCGTCTGAAAAAAGCGAACCCCGCAGGGCGGCCGCCCTGCGGGGGTTTTGCATTAACTTAACGAGACTAAGCTAATGAATGTAGAAGATTATACATCAATTTTTGATAGGGTGATTGAGAGAATGGACAAACTTTCAACGTGGTGGTTCGCCGCCGTATGGCTGATTTTCTTCCTGCCGGCGACGGGTTATTTTTTAAGTGTGATTAAGTGGTGGTAAAGATGAATACTGATTTCGCAGAAATCAGGAAATCAAAAGGGATGCGCCATTTTGCATTCGCACCCGCAGCAGGCGGTGCTGAACTACTTGGCGTGTCGTGGTTAGTATGTGTTAGAATACAGCACATGAAGATTATCCAGCCACAAACTATCGCTTCCTATTTAGGCGAGCAGTTAGATGCAGCCTATTATGCTTCGCATCTAAACTCTTTCAAGCTCAAACGTCTGACTGCTGAGGCAGAAAAATTATTTAATACACCCGAAGCCTATATGGGTTACGTTACCTTAGGCGCATTGGCTGTGTTTGACGATAATTTGACAGATGATGAGAAATTATCGGCAGCAGAGAAAAAGTTTGAGATTGCCCGACAATGCCCGCATGATGCTTATGTGGTGGATGCGTTTCTTTTTAATTCGCTCGTCAGACTGCATCGGCGTGAACAAACTTATGCACTAGCGGAACGCCTTTTCAGTTTGGCCGGTGATACGCCGGAACGGTTATATGCCTGCTTCAACCGCAGCCGTTTTACCGGACAGCTGAACCTGATGGGCAGAATTACTGATCGTTTGGAAAAATTAGGGAAAGATGTAAAAAAAGAACGTGCAATATTCATGGCGTTATCTGAATCCGGGGTTGACGAGGAGCATCTGAAGGGGCTTCTGGTAGAGGCCGGGCGCGTTATGAAGCAATTTAATCTGTTTCATTCCGGCGACAGAATAGATACTGACGATAATATCGCCTACCTAACACTGCTGGCTATTCCTGATTCTGATCCTGAAGCGGTGGCAGATTGCGACATCGCAATCTCGCGCGCCAAAGTGCGCTATGCGCTGGAGCATGGCTTGGATTTATCCAAACTGGTTATCGGCTGTGAATTGGCGGGTGCAAGTTTATGATACAGGCGCAGGATTATCTTGACTTCGCCCGCTCCCTGCCGCGCAATAACGAGACGGATGACCGGGTATGTATCGGCCGCGCCTATTACGCGGCCATGCATAAAGCCTTGGAGTATGCGTTAAAGAGTGGTTACCAATACAACCCTAAAGAAGCAGGTGGTACGCATAGCAATCTGATTTCCTATTTTGAGCGGCAAGGCGGTGAAGCGTTGTTGGTGGTTGCCGATCTGCTGAAGAAACTGAAGCATCAACGTACCCAGGCAGATTACCGTTTGGATTTGAATATTTATTCAGATAAGCCGGTGAAGGCGTTAAAACTTGCCGAAAACATATTCAATGAATTGAAATAACAGGTTCTAACCGATAAAAGCTCCGGGTTCTCGGAGCTTTCTTTATTTGAGTGCAGAACGGGAAGCCATCATGCAGGCAATGCGGAAGCACTTGAATGACGTTGCTGCAATCCCCATCAAACCTGATGCGCAAGGCACGGAATCAGGCCGTCTTCGTACGGGAAAGTGGCGTAGCTGACGATATGGCGCCCGCCCTGCGGTTTCAGACGGCCTCAAACCTTACACGCCTGCGGTTTTCATAATCTGCCGTTGCAGCCATTGGTCTTTCAGGCGCGGCAGGACGGCGGCGCGGACGCGGTTGAAGACAGGCGCGGTGTCGTGAACGTAGCTCCACAATGCGCCGCCCTTGTCGATGCTCAAATTCTCGAAGGCAGGCAGGTAGCGGCGGATGAAGAGGCGGATGTCCTGCGCGTGCAGCAGCAGATGGGCGACGTCGAGGTCGTCGAACGGCGCGGGCAATGGTTCGCGGTCGAGGACTTCGCCTGTCAAGCCTGTGTGCAGGGTCAGCGCGTGGACGTAGGCGACGGCTTCGGGCAGTTTGTCGGCGGGGATGTCTTCGATGGCTTCGACGTTGAAGCGTTGGTGAATCATACTGTACGCTGAGGAGTAGTCTATACCTTTGCGTCCGACAAGCGCGGCAACGGCTTGACGCAATCCGGTACGGTCGTCGGCGGTGGTTTTTTGTCCGATTTGGTAGCCGCCTGTTTTGCGGATGGTGGGCAGGACTTCGGATGTTACCCATTTGCGGAAGGGTTTGACTTCAGGTTTGCGGGATTTAAAAGCGGCGTGATAAAAACCACTTTCGTTGATAACCGATACGTCTTGGTTTCCGCCTAGGGTACTCACATTATGAGTACCCTTTTCATCGTTATCCAAGATACGGGTCATATTGTATGAATCACGGTAGCCCAGCATAGCGGCAACCTCCGAAGCGATAAACCACGCTTCGCCGTTTTTGTTGATGACTTGGATTGCGTTTTGATTGAAGTTGAAATATTGAACTTGATTCATTTTGATAGCCCTTTGGAAGTTTCTTAAATTGCCCTTATGGGCGACCGCGTGGTTAAGAACCCTCCAAAGATGGGCGGACTTATTCCCCTTACGGGTATTGTATTCGTCGCCCACGCGGTCATAGAAACTTCCTGCTGCGCTATCGAAACAAACAACAAGGAAAGAAAACTATAGACATGAAAAAATCACATTGACGGAGTGATTGCCGCTTTGGAGTGGTTCTTACGCCACGAACAGGAATATAAAACAAAACCCCCTGCACATGCAAGGGGTTTCCCAAAAAACCGTAGGCGGAAAACTGAAAGGCCGTCTGAACAGTCAATTCGGTAAAAACTTCATGCTAGAAATCTTGTCTGCTTCCTCTCCATAACTAATTTTATTTCCACGCAAAACAAATACATAATTTTTAAAGCCGACATATCCTCCATGTTGATTCTTTGCATTGATGCGAGCATTAAAGATATGACCAAAATAAAATACCCGATTCAAACATATGCCATATGTTGGCTCAATTTGTGTACATACAGAAACCCATCCTTTGCGTGCTGGCTCTGTATCTATTTCGCGTACATTCATTGAATCAGGGTCAGCAAGAGTGTCCACTGCCCATTCTTTTATAACTTTCCCAAACTCACTTGGTGCAACTGGCTCAGGGAAAGTTGCAGCCGCTAATTGTTGCTGACTTGGTTCATTCATTGCAGCGCATCCGGCGAGAATAAAAGCGGATGTGATAGCCAAAATTAGTTTTTTCATTTGGTAAATCTTTCCTAAGTTCGGTTAAAGGTTGTTCCACAATCATACCGTAACCGTAAAGAAAATCAAATCTTCTCAAACAGCAAATCAAAATCATCCCCTGCCGCCTGCCGTATCGCCCCGTACCACGCGGCCAAGCCCAAATCCGTCTGCGAATGCAGGGGCTGCTCGCCGCGCCGCCTGATTTCAGCCTGCAAACGTTCCTCGTAGGCTGCCTGCGACTTCGCACCGATGCCGAACGAAATACGGACGGCCTCTTGTTGCGGCGCATCCACTTTCGCCCATGCCTGCAAAGTAAGAAACATGGCATCTTCGCCGTACCTCAAGCCGATTTCAGGCTTATGCGGGTAAACTTCCTCCCCCATATAGCGGCCTTCGATACTCAAACATCTATTTAGGCTGCGCGTATCACGGTAACGACGCTCAAAAGCACGCGCCAAGTCGTTCATAAATTCAAATTCTTGTTGATTCATAGCTTGATTAACCCTTTTTCATGCAACAAAACCAAAGTCCGCATTACACCTTCCGCGAAGGCCGTCTGAATTTCCCCTTCCGCACAATCCGCCTTCAACCGCCCATCGGCCAAATCGTGACAGCGCGAACAGGCATACGCGCCCATAAAGTCGGGCGGCTTGATGCCCGTGCCGCAATAGCCCGACAAGCGGTAATGCGCGAAAACCGTCGTTTCTGGGTCATGATTGCAAATGCCCGGGAAACGTATCTGACAACGCTCGCCGCGTGCCGACTGCGTAATCTTGCTCATCTATGCCCCTGTAAATAATTTAAAACATCAGATAATTTTTGCCTTGCCTTCATATAACGCACCAACCTTTTAAAATCTTCATCCTTCAACATTTTTAATCTTGATACGTTTAGGTTGTCGTTTAAATCGGCAATCTTGACTGCCAAAATAATTTTGTCTCTATTTTTCCGTGCATAATTTTTTATACGATCGATGTATTTTTCATACGGCATATCATGCGGCTTGGTCAACATACTGACACGGTTGATAACTGCGTTACTTACGCCAAGCAAGAACAAGTCATCTGCCGTTAAATCGGTATCCTCCAACGTATCATGCAAAAAACCCGTCATATAAGACCCAACCTGAAGTTCTTCCGCCCCATCAGCAACACGGTACAAGTGTTCTATGTATGGATGGCCGCCTTTATCAACCTTATCCCTGAACTTATCTATGACTACTTCAACCAATCTATCCTTCATCCGCCCATCTCCATCATCTCCATAGCCGCCCGTTCTGCGGCCTCCTCTGACTCAAACTTCGACGACAACATCATGTTCCAAGCCACCTGAAAGCAATCCCGGTAAAACCGATTGAACTCCTCCTGACCCATACTGTGGAAGCTGATGCTTTTCGCTTCCTTGCGGTAGCCGTTCGGCGTCTCGTAAACATCGAAATACCCTGCCTCAATCGTCAACCACTTGCGGAAAGCCTCCATGCTTTGCAGCACTGCACCGATTCTTTCGCCCCGCTTTGCCGCCACCATCCGTACAAACTCGTCGGCAAACTCCAAAAACAGCCCGCCGCTCGAATGCATGGCCTCAAGCCGCCGCGCAAAACCGCTGATCAGCTTCTGCTCCCCGTCCGTCACCAGCCCGCCCGACGGCACCCAGTATTCATACGCCAAAGGCAAAAGCCCGCCGAAAAACAGCTTATGGTGCTGATAACTGCGGTTGCCCATCTGCTTAATTTCCACCTTCAACTGCCGGCCGGCGGCGTAATCCCGCAACAGTTCCGCATCGTATGCCGTCGCCGGTGCAAGCGTTCCGACCGGTGTTTTCACCACCGCAACATTGACTGCCATTTCAAATCCTTTCCCGTTCTAATTAGACTGCCGTCCGTTCTAATTAGAATTTCAGACGACCTGTTTACCCTTGCGCCTCATCTTCTTTGCTCGGTTTTTCACAGTATTCAACCGCACCCCGCGACTATTGATTACCCGGTCAATCGCCCGGAAGGCCAACGCCAACTGTCTCAATTCGTCCCTACTCATTTCAACTCCTCTATCTCCACCGCCAAACCGCCGCCTGCTACCGGTTCGCTGCCATATTCGGCGACAATGCGTCTGACCTGCTTGTCGTTTTCGTAGACAACGCCCTGAAGCGAGTCCAGCGTAACCTTTAGGGCATTGTCCAAGTCGATAACCGTTTTGCTTGCACTACCGTCTTTGTTTGCTTTGGGAATCAGCCGCAGGCGCACTGCCACACTGCCTTCAGACGGCATCACGCCCGCTTCTTGCGCGATACGGCGGACGACGGACTTATACGCCGTCGCTTCCGCGCTCCTGACTGCCTTATTGCGCCAAATCCGCCAATAGCGGTTTGCCGATACGGGATAAGGAAGCTTCAGCCTTACCATGCGCCCAACCTTTGGGGTGCGTCTCCCGTCCACAAGCTAAAACCTAGAATCGGGCAGGCTTCACGGGCGGCTTTGATACTTTCAAAAAGATTGATAACTGCGCGGGCTTCTTCTTGAGTCTTAATCGCTGCCGCCAGCGCGAGGGAGGCTGCCTCATCAATCTCCGCTTCCCCTCTCTTGCGGGCGTAATTGGCTGCGTCCCATTCGCGTTTTTTCTTGGCTTTGCATTTCAAGCAAGAGTTTTCGTAATAGGTTTTCCTTTCCAGGTTTCTGTTCGGCTTCCCGTAACATTTTGGGAATTCCTCCTTCAGCGACTTGGTTTCGCCGCAGATTTTGCAGGTTCTCATTTCGCACATTTCAATATCCTTTCATGCCACCAGCAAATCGAACCTGTCTGACATCATCAGGGCAAACATCACCAGCCCCAGTAAAAATATCAGTGCTACCGCCGGTAGGTAGGCCATAGGGCCGAAATCCGTCAAACCTAACAGGTCTGCTCCAATCATCACGAGCGAGGCAAACAGTGCGATGAGCGAAATGATGTAGAGGGCAATGCTAAGCATCTTCTGCCTCCATTTCAGACGGCATTTTCTTCAACAGGTCTTTGACGCAGGCGATTGCCCAGCTGATATTGTCTTCTGTGCAATCTGTGGCGGCATGCAGAATCGCGAGCATCGCCGCGTGGGTGTCATTATCAAAGGGAACCACGCACAACTTGTCGTTTAACTCGTCATAACGTTTGTCTTTGAGTTTTTTGAACTTCGGCGCATCGGCGCGCTGCCGTTCGAGATACCAAATCGCCTTTTCCAAGTCTTCGCGGCCGTTTTTTTCCTTGTGCCTCCAGATGTATTTGAAGGCATTGCCAAGGTTGAAATTGAGGTGCTGCGTAAACTCAATGCACTCGTGGGCGTGTTGCCGGTAGTGGCTCGGGTTGATGTTGTCGGTCATTTTTTTATTTCCTTTCGGTTGGATTTGAATCAGAGGGCGGATCTCCAAATGTTTGCCGCCGCTTTCTTATTTTTGCTTCCGATGCCGTCTGAAACGCGCCGGTCGCGCACGGATTTGTTCGTGGGTAGTGCTTCGCCCGTTCTTCTGCGTTGCGCGCTTTCGCGCATTTCGCAAAACCGCGCATCGGCGTGTCGGCGTTTGCCTTGAAGTCGGCATGGTTGCAATAGAAACAGGTTTCACGCACGGTGGCTCTCCCAGTCGAAACTCAAAATCTCACCGCCGTCTTCCTTCACGCGGTCGGCAATGCGCCTGCCGACAGCCTGCACAAAGCCTGCAACATCCAAATTTGAAATCAAAACGGTAGGCTTCATTTGCTGGTACCGCTCGTTGAACACATCAAACAGCGCGCGGCTTTCCGCCTCTGTCCCGCTCTGCATTCCCACTTCATCGATGATCAGCAGGTCATAACTGGCAAAGTCAGAAATTACTTGGGATTCAGTAAATTCACTGCTGTAAGACTTAGCCTCTCGAACCATTCGATTTAATTCGGCCACACTGGTAAATCTCGCCGTCTTATTCAGGTTTCTCAGTAAGTGGTTTCCGATTGCACAAGCAAGATGCGTTTTCCCTGTTCCGGCGTTTCCAAGTAGTGCAAGGCAACGACCTGAATGCTTTCCGCCAAACTCAACCGCATAAGCCCTGATTCTCTCGACGACGTAGCTTTGTGCTTCATTGCCCTCATCGACCATGTAGCCTTTTACCGTCTTACCGACAAAACGCGGCGGGATTTTTGACGCACCGATACGCCCTTCAATCTGTTTTTGTAAGGCTGCCAGTCTTTCCGCTGCAACTTTCTCAATTTCCTTCTGTTTTCTTTCCGCCTCCACCTCCTCGGCGCATTGCGGACAACCCTTTGTGTAAGTCTTAAAAACCTGCTCAAGGTAATCTAAACCGTGTTTCTCACAATGCTTTTCAGTCTCCGAAATTGGTTTAAAAAACGGGTGCACTTTCAAAAGTTTGTCTAAGTTTTCCATGTCAAAGCACGTCCTTCGCCAAGTAAGCCCCGCCCTTCATCGGTGCGGGAATGTCGTTGATGCGACTCGGCTTTTGTGCCGCGGCGGCACTGCCGAAAGTTTTGTTTTGCAGCCATTCGGCACGGAAACTGCCCCAGCCGTTGCCGATGGCGTATTCCACCGCCTGCAACGCCGTCATCCCGCATTTCTCCGCATCGGCGGCAAGCAGCTTCATCGCCGTTTCCGTCAGCGGCTGCCGTTTTGCTTTGCGGATTGTCAAAAAGTCTTCAGCGATTTGCCCGGCTATCCCATGCTCCGCCAACAGTGCCAAATCAGCTTCATGCTTGGTCGGTTTTTTCGCTGTTTTTTCGTGCGCTGTATTAATATCTACGTTAGTAGATATTTGTTTTTTGTATTTTGTATTTATGTGACCCCCATTTTTTGGGGGTGGTCCTACCCCATTTTTTGGGGGTGGTGTTACCCCTTTTTTCGGGGGTACCCCGTTTTCAGGGGGTACCCCATTTTTTGGGGGTGGTGTTACCCCTTTTTTCGGGTCTGAAGTTAAAAAATATTCGTTCGGCAATCCGATCCTGCTTTGCTTGCCAATCAGCCCTAATTCGACCAGTTCGTTAATGGCTTTCTGAACCGTTTCTTCTTTCCTGATTCCGGTAAATTTTTGAATCTGAGAAATTGAGAGACTGTCATGCGTTTTCTGCCAACCCCTTGTTTTTCGGACAATCAAGACGTAGCATTTCCACGCGTTGCCGCTCATCTTCGACAGGTATTCATCGACAACCGAGTTTGCAATCTGAAAACTGTTTGGGATAAATTCATTCATGGTTCGATTCCTGACCTTGCTATCGAGTAATGGGCGACCGGATTTTTACAGTTGCCGACCTTGAATTTAGGCTTGTTGAAAACAAAGCCCCTGCTTTCCAAGTCGGTTATTCGTGCCGCAAGCTGAGTTACATTCAGATTCTGATAAGCCTCAAAGGATGTGATGTACCCCTTGTTACGGATGTAATCGACAATTTGTTTGCATTGGGTATTTTTATCGTTCATAATCTCGACTCCTTCAACGTGGCTAGAACAGCCACATTTCGCCCGTCATCCCCGACGGGCCTTTCTTTTGCCGTCTGTCCGCTTTGCCTTTCCGCTACAATTGCGTTTCCACACAACAACCGCACGGAATCAAAAATGCTTGCCGACTTTTCAGCCACCCTTGCCGCCTTCAAAACCGCCCTGCAATCCCTAAAAGCCATACAGGAAGCCAAAACGGGCGAACAGGTCAGGATACGCACGGCAGAACTAAATCTCATCGTCCTAGACCTTCAAGAAAAACTATCAACGCTGTATGCGCAGAATCTGACGCTGCAAAGCCGCAATGCGGAGCTTGAACGCAAAATAAGAGACATCGAGCAGCAGCGCGCCCACCTGTCCCGCTACGAACTGCACCGCCATGAAGCGGGAGGACTGGTTTACCGTCATGAGCAAGACATAGGCGACCCGACACCGGCGCATAATATCTGCACACATTGCTACCATCAGGGAATCCAATCGGTTTTGCAGTTCCGCCCCGGCGAAGCCGACAGGCAGTTTTGCCCGCAATGCGGCAACGAATTTGCCGTAACCACCAAAGATGCCTACTATTGATTTCATTTCTATCCTTCGCCCGTCATCCCCGACGGGCTTTTTATTTGGGACAAACCCTGAACTCCGAAATTAATTCAGAAATAGAAACCTTATTCTTTGTCAACAACATAACGTCTTTATAAAGACGCTTTGGCGTTACTGCCCGTCCGTTTTCTATCTGCCATAGAAAAGACAGGGATAAGCCAAGTTTTTTAGCGTATTCCGTTTTTGCACCACGCTGTTCTGACAGCGTTTTAATAAATTCTGAATGAGTCATTCTGTGGTCTCATTGTAAACATTTAACAAGTTTAGCAAACATTAAACGCACAGGCAAGAATATTTAATATTTGTTTGTTTAGCAAAAACTAAATAAAATTAAATCCCAATCTGAATGGAGCGCGAAAATGACTAATAGCGAGCTGAAGGCAATCCGTATCGATAATTTGAAAAGATTCTTTGAAAATAAAACGTTGCCAGTTAAAGACAAAAGCCTTTTATCTCAATTGATGAGCGGTAAAGCATCTTTTGGGGAGAAAGTAAGTAGGCGGCTTGAAGAAGAATATGGAATGGGAGATCTGTACTTAGACTCTATTCCGCACGAACCAATGAAAATGCACGAGACAACTGACAGACTTTTTGAGATAGCCAAAGAGCAGGGAGTTTTAAAGCCGGCCGACATAGCAGAGCGTCTGAATATCAGCCAGCAGGTTTTGAAAAACTGGGAAAGTCGTGGCATAGCGGCAAAGGCGCTGCCTGAAGTAGCAAAAGCATTCGGTGTATCTGAAACATGGCTGAGAACAGGTGAAGGCAGCAGAACAGCGCCCGTCCTTATTGACCCAAACCTACCCCACGAAGTCAAAGACATCCACCGCCCGATGACGTGGAGCAGCAACGACCCACTGCCCGACGATGATTATGTTTTCGTCCCCTACCTCAAAGAGAGCTGCTTCAAAGGCGGAGTAGGCACGTATGAAATCCCCGATTACAACGGCTACCGCCTGCCGTTCGGCAAATCCACGCTTAAACGCAAAGGCATCAATCCCGACAACGTGTTTTGCTGCACCCTGACCGGCGACAGCATGGAGGAGAAAATCGCAGAAGACGCGGCAATCGCCGTAGATACGGGCGAAACCACTATACGGGACGGTAAAATATATGCTTTCGCGCAAGACGGGATGTTCCGCGTCAAATACCTGATACGGCAGCCCGGCAACAACGTGCTGATACGCAGCCACAACAGTAGTTTCTATTCTGACGAAACCGCCCCTTTAGACAGCCTGACCGTTATAGGTAGGGTATTTTGGTGGAGCGTGCTGGATTAAAATACTTGAACAACTGATTTATTACCGCATATTGCGCGGTATAACTAAAAAGATATAATATATAATATATAAAAAGGGCACTCATGGAGCTGACCGTCCACTTTAACGCCGAGCAGGATTTAGACCGCCTCTTTGAAAAAGACGAAGAAGCGGTCGCTTATCTCGATACCGTCATTGAGATGATTCAGGCGGACTCTGCTATTTTTGATGGCTTATACGGAAACAGATACTTCAGAGAATATGGCGAACCCATAGGCCCGATTGACTTGGAAGTGAAACCCATATTGTCATTATGGGAAAAAGACATCAAAGTTTTGCGCGTCCGATTTGACAGCGAAGAAGCCGCCGGATACAGAATAATTTACGCACCATGCCATGAAAAACAGCCAAACGGCACGTATATCCGCCGCATAGATATATTGGCTGTTGTAAACAAGAAGACAGACGAATTTGACTATCAGGCAGAACACCCAATCACAAAACGGATTATCAAAGACTATGAAGAACTGTACTCCAACTAACGGCACATGGTTCAAAATGGGTGCAACACTCACTATTGCCGTGGCCGCCTGCACAGTATCAACACCTACATCCGCCACCCCCATCACCCACGTAAACTGCCTGCGGATAAACGGGCAGATTAAATGCATCAAACCGATAAGCCCCAACACTACCCCTGCCGTAGAGCATATTGAGCATGTGCGGAAAAATCCGCGCCGCAAAGCAGCGATGGACAGGGCGGCAGCAAGAATTGCCGATAAAATAGCCCTCAAAGCAGGTGGGGAAACATTTGTCAGCATGAGGATGAAAAAGAGATTTACCCAATCTGAATTAGCAACCGCCGCAGGATTGCCTCAACCCTATCTGTCCCGCATCGAAAACAGCAAACAATCCCTGCAAGATAAGACTGTACAAAAATTGGCAAACGCATTAGGCGTTTCCCCGCTTGAAGTTCGCGCAGCGTTCGAACGGCAGTACGAATATATGGAGCAGGCATGATTCACTTAAATGTCCACTATTGCGATGAAATTATCCGCCATGCGGAAAATGACAAATACAGTCTGATAGGTATATTCCCCGACATATGCCATATTCCGACACCGCAGGCCATTCTAGGCCGCCTGTGCCTGTCTGTTTCATTTTCTGCCGAAGGCATGGATATACAGACTATGAAAACCGGTCAAATTTTTCTGGAAATCGTCCGCAACGATGATGTAATCTCGGCACTTGAGATTCCATCATATGACGGCAGTAATACAGAAGAAAACGTGTCATTCATGCTACACCAAACAATCAGCGGACTACCCGTTTCAGACAACGACCGCATTTATGTAAGAATGAAAACACACAACCATATTCTCTCCGAGAGCCGTCCTTTGTCTTTTTCTTGGCTTCCTTACCACTCATAACAATACCGAACCGCCCTAGGGCGGTTTTCTTTTTCATGATACACCGCCATTCGGGCGGTTTTTTTGTGCCTGCGAAATCTCAAAAATAAATTCTTTTTAAAATCAAAATGTTCAGTATTTATTAAATAATCACTAAACATTTCACTTGACTAGATGTTAAGTGTTTACTAAACTACACCCATCGAAACAAACAACGACTCAAAGGAAACAAGATGAACGAATTAATCAGCAAAATAAATCGGCTTGGCGCGAAAGAAAAGAATGAGCAAAGCCTTTTATTGAAAGTTGGTGAAATCTGCCGCGACGCAGCAGCGACATTTACCACTAGGAAAAGCGAAAGCATCAGCTACACCGCCTTTACTTTCACAGTGAAAAAAGACGGCTTAAAAGAAAAAGTAATGATTGTTTTGTAAAGAGAACAAACCGCCCGAAAGCTATATCTGCCAAGACGGGGATAGCACAAAGCGATGAAGTATCGAACTTCAAAGTGGGGCAACGGCACGGCGAAACAGTGAATGCTACGGGCGGTTTTCTCAAACAAAAAGGATGAAGTAAATGGGCATTATCGGTTACAGCAGCCCCGATTGGGGAATGGAAAGATATTACGCACAAGCAAACATAAAGCAGCTTTTGGACGATTGGAAAGAGGAAAACCGAAGCCTGCACGAATCTGAGTTGCTTGAGATTGCCAAGAAATCGGCACGGGAATTTATAAGAGATGCTGATGGAGAGCCTTATAAGCAGGAGGATTGGGAAACCTATCTCTTAGAAGATGCCCGTAGTGTCGATAAAGATACAGAGGCAGCGATGAGCTACGCGATAGATGATAGAGACTGGTTCACCCGGGCGGAATATATAGACAGTTTGGCTAATGCCTGATAGCAGCCGCGCCGTTAGTCGGAGAGTGGGCGCGGCGGCGGTTTTGCTGATTTTGCCGCCTATAACCCCGACAGCGCACGGTCTGCCCCATCCTTAGCAGGCGCGGTGCGCACCACACGGAGATATGAAGATGAAGATGATGAATGAAGCAGCATTTGCCGTAATCGCGGGGACGGCAATCGCGGTGGCGACAATTGCAGCGGCTTTTGCCTGCGGTGCAAATACCGGCAGCAAGGCAGCAGAGCTTAAACACGACGAAATTACCGCCATGAGGCTGGAAGCGGCGAAGAAACAGGCAGAGCTTGAAGAGTTGAACGCACTTATCAGCCTGGAGGAACGTCAGCGACTGGCTGAGGAAGAAGCCGATTACCACCGATGGGTACACGGCGATGCGGAAGTGCCGGAGGGGAAAGAATGAAAATCCGGTGTTCATCTATTGCCGACATCATCGGCAAGCCAAAAACCAAAGGCGAAGCCATAACGGAAACCGCCAAATCGAAACTGATTGAAATGGCGAAGCGCGAACTATTCGGCTTCGAGGCTTTCGAGGGAAACGCCTTTACTGAAAAGGGCGACCTGATGGAAGAGACCGCCATCAAATACAGCGGCTTGGTTCGCGGCAAGGAGTACAAAAAAAACATCGAGCGGCGCGTCAACGATTGGCTGACTGGTGAATGTGATGTTTACGATTCAGACGACCGCCTGATTGTTGACACAAAGTGTTCATGGGACATCGGCACGCATCCATTCTTCCACGACGAAGCCGAAAAGAAAGCCGTCAAAGCCGGTTACGACTGGCAAATGCAAGGCTACATGTGGCTGTTCGATTGCGACCGCGCCGATATTGATTTTTGGCTGTTGCCCACGCCCGAAGATTTGCTGAAACCGTGGGAAGACCGTGAGAAATACATCGAGCTTGTGGAAGACATCCCGATTGAGAAGCGCATCACGACCGTAACCGTCATGCGCGATGACGAAAAAATCGACCTAATCAAAGAGCGTGTAACAGCCTGCCAAGCCTATTACGAAACACTTTTAAACCAATACAGATAAGGAATTTAAAAATGAGTATCGCACAAAATCAAGCAGTAGCCCTTGCCAAACAGTTCAACATCCAAGGCGACCCGCAAGAGTTGGTTCAAACGCTCAAAGCCACCGCCTTTAAAGGCAATGCGACAGATGCGCAATTCAACGCCCTGATGATTGTATCGACGCAATACGGCTTGAACCCATTCACAAGAGAGATTTACGCGTTTCCCGATAAAAACAACGGCATCACGCCTGTCGTGGGCGTTGACGGCTGGGCAAGAATCATCAACAGCCATCCGCAATTCGACGGCATGGAGTTTGCTGCCGACGCGGAAAGCTGCACCTGCAAAATCTACCGCAAAGATCGCAACCATCCGACAACCGTAACCGAGTATCTGGAAGAGTGCCGACGCAATACACAACCTTGGAACAGCCACCCGCGCCGTATGCTACGCCATAAGGCAATGATTCAAGCCGCACGGCTGGCGTTCGGTTTCGGCGGCATCTACGACGAGGACGAGGCGCAGCGTATCCAAACAACCGAAACGCACAAGGAGGCAAAGGCAGACCCCGAACAAGACAGGCTGGTTGCCGAAGGCGAAGCGGCGGCAAACAAAGGCATCGAAGAATACAAAAAATGGTTTTCAGAAATCGGCGCGGCAGGCCGTCTGAAGCTGGGCAGCGAAAATCACGAACGGTTTAAACAAATCGCGGCAAACACCATCGAAGCCGAAAATGTAGAAACATCAAAGCCCGCACCGACTGAAGAACAGTTCGCGGCATTGATAGAAGCGGTATCTACCGGCATGAAAGAAGTTGCCGAAGTCTTGGAAGCGTACGCGCTGACCGAAGAACAGGCGGCGGAAATCAACGCCCTGTAAGGAGTCGCCATGTTCGCAGTCTTTGGAAAATGTCGTCTCGAAGAAGAAAAACAGCGGCGGCTTGTTTACAACAAAGATGATTCGACGTGGTACGAAGACCGGCGCAAATGGAAGCGGCTGAGCAACAGTCGCTATCAAATAAGCCCTGAGTATTCAGCCATTGAGACCGCCGAAGAGTTTATCAGGCTGTCTAGCGGCAATCCCGACATCCACATTGTAGGAATCAGGCAGGCGCAGGAAGTGAACGGGTGAACCGTTTGGAAGCCTGTCAAAACAGTTTTAAAAGGAAGCAAAAATGCTGAATAAAGTAATCCTGATTGGACGAATGGGCAAAGACCCTGAGGTTCGCTATATGCCAAATCCTGACCCATCCAAGCGCAGACGGATTATGTGCCTACTTCTATGTGCAGTCAGTAAACCAAAAAAAGCCGCATGACCGCAAAGAATACACCATACAGATTAAATAGGAGATTGAAATGATTACAGCAGAGCAAGCGCGTGAATTGAATCCGAAAGGACGCATTGAAGAGTACAAGACTTTCCTTGAAAAAAGAATACGAGAAGCAGCTTTAAATGGGGAGGATTTTGTTCTCATCCGCGAAGCACCTTATTCAAGCTGGCTTTACAACGAGCAGAAGTTAGATGACAGGGTCGCCGTAGAAGTTTTGAAAGAATTACGTCAGAACGGATTTTCTGTAAATTATTTTCAGTATGATGGTTCGCAATTCTCAGACTATGGAATAGAAATATCTTGGGGCGGAAATGCGCAGACGGCTGAATAACTACCAATGCGACAGACGGCGGAAATACCGCCTAATGAAGATTAGAAAGGCAGGAAGAAGATGAAAAAAACTATATTAGCGGCATCACTTTTAAGCATCATCGGATGCTCAGAAGTAGAAAATTTAAATGATAAATTATCTATTCAGGAAATCTGCATAAAAAGAGAAGCAATCAAAGAAAGACGGGAAGATTATAAAAACGTCTTTTTACAATGCATGAATAGCCCAAAACGTCTGCAAACTGCTACCGATGATGAAGCGGATGTTGTTACAGAATGTAGAATCACTTCGTCTGCCTTATACGATGTTGATTATAAAGAAGATGAATTTATGAAAAAAACAGACATTTATTATCGAGATTGTTTAAAACTCAGACAATAAAAAGGACCGAGAAAATGTCAAAAATGCCAACAGAAACCAGATTAATGCTGATCCACGGCAATACCCACATCCCCCTGGAGACCGTGGCAAAAGAATATTTGAACCTCAGCCCCGAAGTGGCACGCAGAAAAGCAAGTGCACAAAGCTTGCCGTGGCCGGTAATCTCAGCAGATGGAAACAAAAAAAGCCCCAAATTTGTAAGCGTATCAGCCTTAGCTGAATGGCTCGACCAAATCGAAAGCAAGGCGAAAGACGAATGGGCAAGGGTACGAAATTAAAATGCCAATTATGCGGGGAAAGCAGAGTCATGGGGATTCGATCTTAGACGAGTTGCGTGATGTGCTTGATAAAAAAGCAGTAACTTTTAAACGATTTTAGGAGTAAAAAATGCAAGTAGAAGTTTATAAACCAACTAAATTGGATATTCATTCCGTAAGAATAGAAGTTGAATTGCATGATGATGTTTCAGAAAATTTGCCAAAACATTTATTTAATGATGATGGCGAACTTGATTTATTAATCGAAGTTGATACAGGAAAAGTTGTATCTTGGCAAGGAGATGAGCCAGTAGTAATACATGACAATATCTACAATAACGGCATATACACCTTGTTTGACAAATCTGGGAATGTGGTAGGAAAGATTGATAATTATTATGTCCCTTATGATTTAATTCCGGGCAAAAAAGGAGAATATATCAATCTCGATATTAGTGCGGACGGCGTTGTTACAAACTGGCCTGATACGCCTAATGTTTACGAGTTTTTCCCTGAAAAAGACGACTAATCCCCACAGGCAGGCAGCCAAACGCCCAAGCCGTTGAGAGGACGGCATCAAAAAAACGAGAAAACAAAATGCAAACAGTAGCAACAAAACCGACGGCAAGCCAAATACTTGCCGCCAAGCGAGCGACGAAGAAATCAACGCAGCAAGAACGCGCCCTGAAACGCGCGGGAACAGTAAAAAACGTTGACCGAAACCGCCTATCCACCTCATCAAAAGCGCAAAAAGAAAATATCGACGTGATGTTGTCAGGCGAGAAAGTATCAGAAGACGAAGCCCTGACGTGCAGCATTATGATGTGGCTGTCCCTGCAAGATATGCGCTACGCCTGCAATCAGGAGCTAATCAACTTCGCCGAACATATCATCAGGCAGGTTCAACGTCTTAGCCTGTACTGCAACACTGACGACCCAGCAAACGAGAAAAGCGTGCTGTTTGCCTGCCGTGAAGCGTCGCAGGCTGTCGAAAAATGGACTAAGGATTTTGACAATTTAAGCCCGAATCAGCGGCAACTCGTGCTGCGTCCATTGCAAAATCTGTTCGCTGCGTATGAAGAGTTTTTGAGAGATGCGCCTGCACGACTAATAGCCGAAGTATCGACATACTCATTGGCCGTCAGAGTTGCCAAGAAATCCATGACGTTTTTAGAACTTGATGGCGGTTTGATTTCGGCAATTGATAAAGTCATCAACGGCGCGGATTCACGTGCGGAAGCCCGCCGTCTGAAAATGCCCTATGCCGAATTTACAGACCGAATCCTACACGCTGCAAACCTGCTTTACGATGTGGGTGTTCAAGCGGATAAGGAGCTTTCGGCGATGTACGGCAAGCCGCTGAATCCCGTGCGTCCCCAACGAATAAGCGACGTACGACAGCCTATGATGAAAATGCTTGCAGCAAACAAAGGCGGCGCGTTGGTTCAAGCCGTCAAGGACTCAGAAGACATCATCCGACATTGCGACAACGGCACCGGCTTCAGCTGCTTTAATTGGACGAAACATTTTAAACGGGCGGCGAACCTGATCGGATTAATGAAACAGGAAGATTTATTATTAAAGGCTTAATAGCCGTAATCATGATTTTTAAGTGGAATAAAAATGAAAGTACTGGATCCATGTTGCGGTAGTCGCATGATGTATTTTGACAAGCAAGACCAACGAGTTTTATTTGGAGACATAAGGGAAGAACAGCATTACCTTAAAGACCGCGATTCAATTCGGCACTTAGAGATAAAGCCGAATATCAAAATGGACTTTACAAAACTGCCATTTGATGATGAGAGTTTCCGTCTTGTAGTTTTCGACCCGCCGCATTTGGTGCGTGCAGGAAAAAATTCGTGGTTGGCCAAGAAGTACGGGAAGCTTGGTGAAGATTGGCGGAATGATATAAAAAAGGGATTTTACGAATGTTTCCGAGTATTGGAGGATGGTGGAATATTAATTTTTAAATGGAACGAAAATCAAATATCAGTCAAAGAAATTCTATCTTTGACTAACCAAAAACCAATTTTTGGGCATACAACCAGAAAGCACAAGGCAAATCAAACAGCAACACATTGGTTTACATTTATGAAAGAAGTTTAAAAATGAACGAATGGAAGAAATCATCTCAGCTATGGCGTGATTGCCGCCGACATCATCAACCACGAATTGAAAACAGACTTTGACATATTCTTCCCGCTGGAAAGCTTGTTGCAATATAAAAAAATCGTGAAGAAGAAATAAGCAGACAAACGACAGAGCCGTAAAACGGCGCAAGATTAAACCGAACAGGAGAGTAAAAAAATGAACATCAACGAACTGGGCACAAGGATAGACCGCCCGACCATCCGCGAACTGATTGCCTACGCAACCTGCCGTAACCGCCCCATTTCAAACTCGACACTGCTGCGTATGGAAAAAGACGGACGGATACCGTGCCGTCTGAAAACCCCGCTCACATCCCCCGTATGGGACACCCGCGAAGTTTTGGAAGCCCTGGGGTTACAGCAATAAAAAAAAACGCCCGATTAGGGCGTTTTCGCATAATACGAAAATGGCTTTTTTATTTGCGTCTTCGCATTATGCAAAAATGCGCACAAAAAATCATTTTTCATTGTTGACAAGTCTCAAAATATCATTCCCCCACCGCTCCAATGCGTCTTTCCGCTCATCCCAAAGCTCCGAGCGGTTGTAAGCCGTTTGCGTTCTCGTCCCCAACGAATGGGCAAGCAGCTTTTCCGCCACATCATTATCCACCTTCAGAACCTCGCGCAAATAAGTACGCGCAAGCGAGCGCAAACCGTGCGCCGTCGTATCCAGCCCCGCCCGCTGCATCGCCACGCGCGGACTTTCCTTATTGATATGCCCTTGAAAATTCACACTTTCAAACACAAACCGCCCGTTCACATTCAACGCCCGCGCCTGATCCAACACCCACTGCATCGCCTGCGACAGCGGCACATCATGCCCCCGCCGCTCCTTTTTCCGTTCGGCGGGGATACGCCAAACCTCCCCGTCCAACTCCGACCACTCCATCAACGCTGCCTCCTGAATCCGCGTCATTGTCAACAGCAGCCAATAGATACAAAGCCGCGTTACAGGATGGATACGCACCCTGCCCGTATAAACCGCAAATTCATTGCGCTGCTCCAAAAAATCAATCAGGCGCGGCAATTCAGACGGACTCAACGCCGCCATATTCCCCGTTTTCGCCCGTTCAAACACACCCGAACCGATTTGCGCGACAGGGTTGATTTCCATCATTCCCGAACCGACCGCAAACGCAAACACCATCTTTAGACTGTTTTTCGTTTTGCGCAACGTATCAACGATACCGCGTGCCTCCATCACACGCAAGCAGCCGACCACATCCGCCGTCCTTACTTGACGAATATCAAGATTGCCGATAGCCGGAAAAACCCACCGTTCAAAATTTCGCATAACCTGTCCGGCATACTTTTCAGACCGCCCCTTCGACCAACGCACAAACCAATCACGCGCCACCTTCTCAAAAGCAAAATCCGCCCGCACTTTCTTATTGACGACATTTTCCCCGTGCGCCCGTTTTCGGCGCACCTCCTCCCGCCATTCCCGCGCATCGGCCAGCGAGAAATCAGGATACCGCCCCAGAGAAATTGTCTGCTGCCTTCCATCCTGCACAAACGACAGCTTCCAACTCCGCCCGCCCGTCGGGTAGACCCATAAAGCCAGCCCGCCGCCGTCCGACAACTTATACAGCTTATCGCGCGGCTTCGCATTTTTAACCTGATTTGCCGACAGCGGCGTAATGATTTTCGCCATTATGGTAATTTCCCACTTATCCAAAAATTACCATATACATTACCATAAAAAAAATGCAATAAGAAGATGCCGTAAGATTGCAAATGATTTACTTTGACGCGTTTTGATAGGGCAAACCGATGATTTTTATATAGTAATTGACACAACTTGAACAAAAAAGAACCGCCCTGAATCAGGGCGGTTATGTTTTCTGGCGGAAACGGTGGGATTCGAACCCACGGAGGATTTGCACCCTCAGCGGATTTCGAGTCCGCTGCATTCAGCCTCTCTGCCACGTTTCCGATAATGCAGCAAAACCAAATAAAAATACAATATTTGCTACTATTGCATTCTTATTTGGTTCTACTCTCAAGAGATGGCGGAAGCGGTGAGATTCGAACTCACGGAGGGCTATCAACCCTCGACGGTTTTCAAGACCGTTGCATTAAACCGCTCTGCCACGCTTCCGTTTTCTTGAAGCTAGAATAATAATAAAGTTCGTATACTTTGCCAAGTGTTTTTTTCAAAAAATACCTACTTTTTTGTTTTTACTTGATTTGTTCCGACCTCATAAATACCCATTCGTTTTCATTTGAGGCGGCTGCATTAAATGCATAACCTTCATAATTAAAACACTTCAGCATTTCAGGGTCAGTAATATGATGCTCGGCCGCATAGCGCACCATTAATCCGCGTGCGCGCTTGGCATAGAAACTGATGATTTTATATTTACCGTTTTTCTCATCTTTAAATATCGGTGTAATCAGCTGTGCCCGAAGTTTTTTTATATTGACGGACTTGAAATATTCCTGTGAGGCAAGGTTAATAAGCGTATTGCTGCCTGCTTGGGCAAGCGTGTCATTTAAAAGGTTTGTAATGATGTCTCCCCAAAACTCATACAGGTTCTTCCCGCGCGAATTGGCGAAGGGAGTTCCCATTTCCAGGCGGTAGGGCTGCATCAGGTCCAGTGGACGCAGAAGACCATACAACCCCGAAAGCAGACGGACATGGTTTTGCAGATATTGTATTTGATCGGTATTCAATGTGTTTGCATCCATACCTTCGTAAACATCACCGTTGAACATAAAGACTGCCTGTTTGGCGTTTTCCGGCGTAAACGGGATGTGCCACGCTGCATTTCTTTCGGCGTTTAAGAGTGCGATTTTGTCTGAAACGTGCATCAACTCTGCAATTTGTTGAGGGGCAAGTTCCCTCAGTTGGCGCATCAGGATTTCAGATTCTGCCAAAAGATCGGGTTGGGTATATTCGCGAACGGGGGATGGGTCTTTTTCATTAAGGTTTTTCGCAGGGGAAAGGACAAAAAACATAATCTGCTCGGTATAGTGTCAAACGTCGGAATTTTAGATTTAAAAGCATCCTCAGGCAAGCCAATTAATTGTGATGTAAATACCGTTATAATAAATACATCTTAATAGTATTAAAAAATGCCATCAGGAAAAGTCCGGACGGCATTTTTTATTCTTTACCGATATAGGGAAACAATGGTTTCCGCAGCTTTGACACAACTTGCAACATCTGCAACCAAGGCAATACGGACATAACCTTCTCCGGGATTCCCCTGCTCGGTATCCCGCGCCAAGAAACGCCCCGGCAAAACCTGAATGGCGGCTTCTTGCCATAATTTTCGCGCAAATGCCAAATCGTCGCCATCCGGAACCCTCAACCAAATATAAAACGAGGCATCCGGTAATTTGACGTCAAATACCTGTTGCAGGATAGGAATAACCCGTTCAAACTTTTCTTGATACAGGCGGCGGTTGTCAATAACGTGTTGTTCGTCATTCCAGGCGGCAATACTGGCACGCTGCACGGGAATGCTCATTGCGCTGCCGTGATAAGTTCGGTAAAGCAAGAAATTTTTAAGTAATCCCGCATCTCCCGCAACAAATCCGGAACGCAAACCGGGTACGTTGGAACGTTTCGAAAGACTGGTAAACATAACCAGTTTTTCCCGACCCCGTTTCAATTGCGCTGCGGCTTGCAGACATCCTAAAGGTTTGTTGCCGTTAAAATAGATTTCTGAATAACATTCGTCTGATGCAATGATGAAGCCGTATTTATCCTGCAGATCGAAAATTTCTTTCCAATCGTCCAAATTCAGCACACTCCCGCTGGGGTTGTTGGGTGAACAAACAAATACCATCTTGGTGCGGTGCCAAATTTCTTCGGGAACGCTGCCCCAGTCCGGATTAAAAGACGGTGCGGGACAGTTAGCAAAATGAATTTCCCCGCCGCCCAAAACTGCCGCGCCTTCGTAAATTTGATAAAAAGGGTTCGGGCTGACGATGACGGGTTTCATGCCGTCCGAACTGGGATTCAATACGGTTTGGACAAAAGAAAACAGGGCTTCCCTACTGCCTAAAACCGGCAAAATTTCATTATCCGCATCCACCGTCAAACCATCGTAACGGCGTTTCAACCAGTTTGCACACGCCTGACGCAATTCAGGCAAACCGGCCGTCAGCGGATATTTTTCCAACTCGTGCAGTGAGGCGGTCAACGCATCAGTAATGACTTGCGGTGTCGGGTGTTTGGGCTCGCCGATGTGAAGGGGGACGGCTTCCAGACCTTCGGGAGCGGAAATGTCCTGCATCGCTTCACGCAGTCGGGCAAAGGGATATGGTTTGAGTTGATTGAGTAAGGTATTCATAATGTTCTCCGATTACCGGCATATTGGGAAGATATGCCGTCTGAACCTGACGGCACCCATCAGACGACATTTTATATTCAATGCAAACCCGTACTGCCGAAACCGCCTTCTCCCCGGCTGCTTCCGACAAATTCTTCGACACGTTTGAAACGCGCCTGCACAACCGGCACGACAACCATCTGCGCGATACGCTCAAACGGCTTGACGGCAAACGGTTCACTACCCCTGTTCCATAACGACACCTTCAATTCCCCTTGATAATCGGAGTCAATCAAACCGACCAAGTTACCCAAGACAATACCGTGTTTATGCCCCAATCCGGAACGGGGCAGCAAAACGGCGGCATATGCAGGATTGGCCAAATAAATTGCCAAACCTGTCGGTACAAGAAACGTTTCACCCGGCTGCAAGACAACTTCCTCATCCAAACAGGCGCGCAAGTCCAAACCGGCAGAACCCGCTGTCGCATAGGTAGGGACAAAATCCGCCATCCGTTCGTCCAATACTTTCATTTCTACTTCAATATTCATTGCCTTACTCCCGCATACGGTCGGTCTGTCTAAAGATGGTGGATTATACACAAGCCGTGTTTACACTGAAACACAGCAAATAGGTTTTGTTTTGAAATACTCCGTCTGTGTATAATGCCCGACCTTAGACCGTCTCTTAAAAATGTGCATTGTTACAGCTCAAACACGCTGGCGTTCAAAATTTGAAATCGAATTACTTGGCTTGTAATATCCTGTTATAACAAATTTTATAATATGAAATTCTTAAAAGACAATCGTGATATCATTTTGGTTTTAGTCTTTACGATAGGTATAAATTTCTTCCCCAATACTGAATATAACCCAACAGGAACGGGGCAATATTGGTATATTGATGATCCTTTGCATACATATGCAAAAACTATTTTGCCTAGTATCATGGTTATCTGTCTCATTTATAACAGGTGGAGAAAAAAGTAATTCCATTAAGAGTTCTTACAGCCCCCTATTACATATCAATATGACACACATAAGCTCGCCCCGTAACGAATTTATACGTGGCATAAAAGAAAGCTCACCCATACTTATCGGACTTCTGCCTTGGGCATTAATACTCGGTATACAGGGCGGGCAAAAAGGCATGAGTTGGCTGGAGATGTTGCTGATGACCGGTATGAACTTTGCCGGAGGCTCCGAATTTGCAACGGTCAACCTGTGGGCGGAACCTCTGCCGATACTGCTTATCGCCACCATAACCTTCATGATTAATTCGCGACATATCCTGATGGGGGCGGCACTTGCCCCGCACATGAAAGAAATACCGCTAAAAAAAGCCGTACCCGCACTGTTTTTTATGTGCGATGAAAGCTGGGCTATGGCATTCTCCGAAATCCAAAAACGGAAAGCAGCCGGCTTGCCTGCATTCAATATGCCTTTTTATATGGGCGTATGCTTTATCCTCTACATTACTTGGATAGGGTTTGCCACTTTCGGCGCGGCAGTAGGACCTATGTTCGGCAATGTGGCCGCTTGGGGATTCGGCATGGCGTTTCCTGCCGTATTTCTGGTTTTATTGAGAGGGATGTGGAAAAGTTTTTCCGCATCAAGACCTTGGTTTGTCAGCCTGTTTGTTGCATCTGCCGTTTACCTAACCGTTGACAGCGCGTGGTATGTTCCTGCCGGCACACTATCCGGCCTGTTGTCCGCTTATTTTTGGAGTGGGCGGAAATGAAAGATTTATTGTCGTTCCAGTCATTCCTATTGTTTTCCTGTATGCTTGCCGTCACCTACTCTACCCGACTGATCGGCTTTTTTGCACTGCGTAACCGAACCTTAAGCCGCCGCGCCCAAACCATTATGGAAGCCGCGCCGGGCTGCGTCCTCATTTCCGTTATTGCCCCCTATTTTGTATCCGACAAGCCGCACGAACTTATTGCCA
Organism: Neisseria sp. RH3002v2f; assembly: GCF_014596375.1. Taxonomy (NCBI): domain Bacteria; kingdom Pseudomonadati; phylum Pseudomonadota; class Betaproteobacteria; order Neisseriales; family Neisseriaceae; genus Neisseria; species Neisseria sp. RH3002v2f. The sequence goes on along the minus strand of NZ_MAYZ01000023.1, from coordinate 53,614 downwards.
TCGCATTAACCGCCTTGGCAGCCTGCCGCTTTTCTATGTTGGTTACCGTATTGATAGGGGTCGTATCATCAGGCATCTTGGGATGGTTGATGGCATAATTCATTTCAAAATACCCATAAAAATGCCGTCTGAAAATTAATTTTCAGACGGCATCGGCAAAACAGCCCTATTTTTTACGGTTAGAGAAAACCTCACAACCGGCATCCGCAGACAAGGTTTCCAAATGAGCCCGGGCAGAAGCGGCATCACGGCATTTGTATCCGTCGCCCACGCTGTTCACCCATACCGACAAGGTATAACCCGTCCCTGCCTTTGGAACACCGACCAACCTGTATGCCCTTGATTTTGCCGCATCGACAAACTCCCCCGAAACACTATATTTTTCGGCAATTTTCGGATTCATCTTATAGGCCGGTGCAAACTTTTTCAGTTCCGTATCAAGTTTCTGATTACTTTCCCCGGGATTTTTCAAAATAATCTGCTTGAAAGCATTGTTGATACTGACCATCTCTGTATAAAGCTGGGATTGGTAACCCCTCTCGATATAATCTTGATATGAAGGTATGGCAATGACACTGATGATACCGAGTATGGCCACGACAATCATCAGCTCAACCAATGTAAACCCGTTTTGCTTCATTTTCTTACTCATTCATTACTCACATAAGACTGAAGGATAACCACGGTATTAGAGTTTTTTCCCCACGCCTTAGCGGTAACGCGGTAAATATTCCGACTATTTTCTACACCCAGATACTCGATAATGTAACGCGGCATCTTACTGACACCCTCCACCCCTTTTCCATATTCCTTTCCTTGGTCGATACAGAGGTTTGCCGAATCATTAGGGCAAAAACGCTTCCATGCTTCAACCTTAGGATTGCCTTCAACCGTAATATTACCGAATTTTTCCTTAGAATCGGTAGTCGTCCGCACATCCGGAGCAGCGCACAACCCATCCGTGCAATTCTCACTGAATGTAACTTCTTTCTCCTCTAAATCCAAAACATGAAGCTCACCATCCCTCAACGCGGCTTCTGCTAAAGTCAATGCCAATTTCCTGTCCGAATCATTGGCACTTATCCTTTGCTCGGTATTGTAAGACTGGGCGGCAATAACAACCAGGAAAGCTACTACTATCATCACCATCAAAACGATGAACAGTGCAAACCCTTTCTGTCTGCAAGGGAGTGAAACTTTCATTAAAGTGTTCTGTTTGCGCATACATTCCCCCCGCGTATTGTTGCATTGATACGGTAAGCATAAACTTCATTGTCGGCAGAGGCAGCAAGCTTACCGCTATTCAACAAAATCTCAACCTCAGCAGGTGTAACTGCCGCCTGCGAAATATCAAATGTATCCGTATATTTGAACTTCTCTACTTTTCCATCACCCTCTACCTGAGGACAATCGGAAACATAAATATACCGTATATCCATTTTATTAATCTTTTTAACCAACAACTGAGGATTACCCCACTGCCCATTATCCTTCAATTGAAAACGGAACAAACCTTCCTCATTAGAAATCTTGCCGACCGCATAGGCATTAACCTCATGTTTTTGACGGGTGATATTTCCATTTTGTGTATTGTCCGTAATCTTTAATTCACTCTTTGCTTCCCCCAAGGTAGATATTTTCTTACCCGGTTTTGCTATTGCAGAACAACTGCTAACCACAACAGTCTCGGCACTCGCATCAAGATCATCAATACCGTACTGGAAAATCAATGCCTTTCCAGACTGACTAAAGCCCGGATATTTAATATCCGTGGATTCAGCAACGGGAATCAGTTTATCCAAATTACCCTTTTTCAAGGCAAAGAAGGGATTTTTCTCAGTTTTATCGGAAATAACGGCACTTGAAGGATTTACAGCCATATTAAAACAGCCGAAATTACCCGCCATTCTTGCATCGCGAACAATCAATGTTGCCGCATTACGCAAATCCTGCTGAGCAGAAAGACGCTCGCTTGCCGCATTATTTAATCTTCGGGATGTGAAGTAACTTGAACCGACTGCCATCAAAACAATCATACTGAGCAGGGCTGCGACCAGAAATTCAACAATGGTAAAACCTTTCATGCCACTATCACAACCATTTGGTATGACTAGTATTTTACGTTTCATTCCTGACCTCCGACCCTTGCCTGATAGGTATACACAATATTGTTACCATGGGTTTTCAGATTGGTAGAGTCAATGTCCGACTGTCCTTCCGAATCTTTTACCCACAATACCTTAATCAAGGTGTCTCCATTTGCTTTATTGTCACAATTTGAAGAAAAACCTTTGCCTGACAATGTCGGGGCGGCACCCAACGAATCCTTACAGACGGCATAATAAATATTGGCAGCATCCGGCAAGGCATTTTTCAGCTCATAACTAAATCTCTTCAATTGTGCCTCTGCCAACTGCTCCTTAGTTTTTATGGCATCAATCGTAAACTCACCATCATTGGCGGAGGAAACACCTTTCTTCATATAAAGCGTGTAGGCCTTTTTACCGCTATCCGAACCAATGGTCGGATTAATCAACATTCCTTCCATCAGGTTTTGGGTAATCTGGCTGACAATCGTTTGGGTTTCCGCTTCCCGAACAGAAGTAACCGTCCGCAACTGCACAGACAGCAACGCCAAAATACCGATGGTCAGAACGAACATGGCGACCAAGACTTCTATTAACGTCATACCCGACTGGGGATTTTTCAGACGGCAGCAATCATTATTATTCATATTCATTTTTAAAACTGAAACTGTTATTTATACTGGCACATAGTACGCTGATCACCCCTAGGGCAAACTTCGACCCTGCCACTGCTGTCAATCAAGACTACGGCCGAACGGAATTTCTTATCGGCATCTGAAACTGCTCTCGCATCTGTCAGAACAATTTGAATATAACCATCGGAATAAGAAAATCTGGATTTGCTTGTAAGATTCGGGTCGTTCGTATAACCGAACGTCCCGTTTTGATTGAATATCCAAACTACATGGTCTGCAGCCGGCTTGGCTTGACCGAAAGCGACATGGTTGAAGGTGTAATTAATCCGCTTATCCTTGATATCATCATTCAATACCACACTGCGGATGAAAACATCTTTTGTATCCCCTCCGTATGCCTTATCGCCATTCTTATCGCCGAAAGCCAACATTCCCTGCTCCTTCTTGCCGAAGTCACATTTATTGTTGGCCGTACCATCTTTTTTAACCTGAACAGGACAGATATAGACAGGGACATTGAGCCGGACCGCCTCTCCCCTTGAAAAACGCAAGAGATTGGCAATCTGCTCCGCCTGACTTGCAACGCGACGCGATGCAATCCATTGACTCATACTGGGGAAAGCTATCATTGCCATAATGGTTGCAATAACCATCACAATGAGCAGCTCTATCAGCGTGAAACCTTGTTGTCTTCGTATATACATAAGCAATAACACGTTAACCGGTAATGTATTTTTCAATTATCTGCCGTCTGAATACAAAATGTCTCAAGACTGCATCTTTTATTTTATTAGGGAAATCCCTGTAAGGATTCTAAACTATTTTACACGTCTTCGCCCAATAAATTTTCATTCGGGCATTCAATCCCCTATCCCTTCAATGTCGGGAATATAGGCAGCATTGTCGAATTTGGTAAACTGCCCCATCCATGTCAGGAAAACTTTTCCGACCGGGCCGTTACGGTGTTTGCCGATAATACATTCCGCTAAACCTTTCATCTTCGATTCCTGATTATAATATTCGTCACGGTACATAAACATAATCAGGTCGGCATCTTGCTCGATAGCACCGGATTCGCGGAGGTCGGACATCATCGGGCGTTTGTCAGTACGCGATTCGACCGTCCTGCTCAACTGAGACAAAGCGATGATAGGAACCTGCAATTCTTTCGCCAACGCTTTGAGCGATCGTGAAATTTCTCCCAATTCCGAAGCACGGTTGTCCGAACGCCCCGAACCCGACATCAGTTGCAGGTAGTCGATGACGATCAATCCCAATTTTCCGTTGAACTGACGTGCAAGACGGCGGGCACGGGCGCGCAGTTCGAGCGCAGTCAAGCCCGGTGTCTCATCGATATACATAGGTGCATCGGAAAGCTTGACGACGGCCTCGTTCAACCGTCCCCAATGTTCGTCCGCCAACCTGCCTGTTTTTAAAATACTCTGATCAAGCCGTCCGACGGAACCGAGCATACGCATAACCAACTGCGCACCGCCCATCTCCATCGAGAAAACGGCAACCGGCAGCTTGCCTTCGATGGCGACATGTTCGGCAATATTGATGGAAAAGGCGGTTTTACCCATAGAAGGACGGCCGGCGACAATAATCAAATCTCCCGGCTGTAGGCCCGAGGTTTTTTTATCGAGGTCGATAAAGCCTGTTGACACGCCGGTAACTTCATCCGGGTTATCGCGCGAATAAAGCATATCGATGCGCTCGACCACTTCTTTCAAAAGCGCAGGCATCTCGAGAAATCCCTGCTTGGATTTAGCCGTGCTTTCTGCAATTTGGAATACTTTGTTTTCCGCCTCATCCAAAAGCTGACCTGCATCCCTGCCTTGCGGATTGTAGGCGCTGCGGGCGATTTCCGTTCCCACTTCGGCAAGTTGGCGCATAATGGAACGCTCGCGCACGATTTCGGCATAGCGCCGGATGTTGGCGGCAGACGGAGTATTTTGCGCTAGGGAAATCAGATATTCGAACCCCCCTGCTGCTTCCAGCTCTTCGTTCCGCTGCAAATCTTCCTGAACCGTGATGACATCGGCAGGACGGCTCTCATTGATCAGTTTGGCAATGGATCGGAAAATCAGGCGGTGTTCATGCCGGTAAAAATCCTCTCCCGAAACCACATCGGCAATCCTGTCCCATGCCGGATTTTCCAGCATCAAACCGCCCAAAACAGACTGCTCCGCCTCCATTGAGTGCGGCGGAAGCGACAATGAGCCGATTCCTCCGTCTTCAGACGGCATGGCTGTGTAATCGTTCATGGTACATCCTATCTATTGTGCCGAAATTGCAATCTTCTATTATAGCGTAAAGCAGGTTCAATTGGTTTCCGCACCGCAAAACAGGTAGAATACACGCGCTGCCGAGTTATTTGCAGCAACACTGCCAAAATACAACATTTAAAACAATATTCAGGAGTACAAAATGGAACATAAGCTGCCGCAACTGCCTTATGAACTGGACGCATTGTCCCCGCATCTGAGCAAAGAGACTTTGGAATTCCACTACGGCAAACACCATCAAACCTACATCACCAACCTAAACAATCAAATCAAAGGCACCGAATTTGAAAACCTGCCTTTGGAAGAAATTGTGAAAAAATCTTCAGGCGGCGTGTTCAACAACGCGGCCCAAACTTGGAATCACACTTTCTACTGGCTGGGTTTCACGCCCAAAGGTCAAGGTAAACCTTCCGGCGAACTGGCCGCCGCCATCGACGCCAAATGGGGCAGCTTCGAGAAATTCCAAGAAGCATTCTCCGCTTGCGCTGCCGGTACTTTCGGCTCCGGTTGGGCATGGCTGGTGAAAACCCCTGCCGGCGAATTGGATTTGGTTTCCACTTCCAACGCAGCAACTCCACTGACTACTGAAAACACTCCGCTGCTGACCTGCGACGTGTGGGAACACGCCTATTACATTGACTACCGCAACAGCCGTCCCAACTACCTGAAAGGTTTCTGGGAAATCATCAACTGGGACGAAGTCACCAAACGCTTCGCCGCCTAACCCGCCGGCTTTGCCGAACCGAACAAATGCCGTCTGAAAGTTTTCAGACGGCATTTTTCAAAGGAGTGGCAAAATCTTAAAATCCGACTCTTACGGCAAACCCGCAATGCATTTAATGCCCGCAGGCGCAGCCTCCATGATGCCCGTGCCCGCAACCCTGTGCAGCCTCATGCCATGCATCGTCGTCACCGTCAAATTCTTCCACTTCGTCAAACTCTCCGCGCTCAACCATGGCACACAATTCTTCAAGGCTTTCCGCCCCTTCTACCCAAAAACACGGAATATCGGGAGGTGTATCCGGCGCAAGCAATGCCGCCAAACCTTCGTGCCACGCAATCCAATACCCATTTGCCGATTGAACAAACTGCGCATCCCGATGAACCGACTCTCCTTCCGTTCCAACAAGCATACGCTCCGCAATACTTTCCTGAAAAGGTAAAATCTCCATAATAATTCCTTACAACATATGGTTTGATATAAAAATAGGGCGTTATTTTAGAATATACCGCCCATCTGATAAACTTCAAACGCCTTATAACAAAATTATCTTTGCGCCAAACCAATAATTCTTTCCTTTTTTCAGACGGCATCGTTAAAGTAGCCCTTCTTTTTTCTATTTTCAGCATTATTTCATGTTATTACTCAAAACGCCCAGCGTACTACCCGGCTTCAAAATCAGCCTCGGTCTGACCGTATTGTGCCTGTCACTTCTGGTGGTTTTGCCGTTTGCGATGATGGCAGCGAAGGCGGCGGAAATCGGCTGGAGCGGCTTTTGGAACACGATTGCCGAGCCGAACGTATTGGCGGCGGTGTGGCTGAGTTTGCGGATGTCGTTTTATGCGATGCTGACCAATGTCGTGTTCGGCACGCTGGTGGCGTGGGTGTTGGTGCGCTATGAATTTCCTCTCAAGGGGCTGGTGAACGCGCTGATCGATTTGCCGTTTGCGCTGCCGACGGCGGTTACCGGTATCGCGTTGGCGACCCTGTATGCGCCCAACGGTTGGATAGGCCGTTTTTTCGAGCCTTTGGGCATCAAAATTGCGTTTACGCCCGTCGGCATTTGGATTGCGCTGGTTGTCGTCAGCCTGCCCTTTATCGTCCGCGCCGTGCAGCCGGTATTGGAGGAATTGTCGGGCGAATATGAGGAAGCGGCTGCGACCTTAGGCGCAAGCCGTTGGACTACGTTCCGCCGCGTACTGCTGCCGGAAATCACGCCGGCGCTCTTAACCGGTGCGGGCATGATGTTCGCGCGGGCAACGGGGGAATACGGCTCGGTGATTTTCATCGCGGGCAACATTCCGATGGTTTCCGAAATCTTGCCGCTGATTATTACGGGCAAGCTGGAACAGTTTGACGTACAGGGCGCGTCGGCGGTGGCGTTGTTTATGCTGATGATTTCGTTTGTCATCCTGCTGATTTTAAACATCATGCAATGGACTTTAAGCCGCCGCGCCGGAGCAAAGGTTTAACAAACAACAGGCCGTCTGAAACATCAAGCCAACATTTTTCAGACGGCCAAAACGGATACAAGAATAAATAGAGACTTCACTAACATGAAAACGCATTCCACCAATCCGAACCTGACCGAACCACGCTGGCTGCGCGTGCTGCTGACCGCCGTCGCGCTGGGGTTCTTGTTGCTGATGCTGGTCGTACCGCTTGTCGCCGTGTTTTACGAAGCGCTGAAAGGCGGTTGGGATTTGTACCTGCAATCTATTACCGACCCCGAAGCGTGGGCGGCGATCAAGCTCACCCTGATTACCGCTGCGGTGGTCGTTCCCGTCAATGCCGTCTTAGGTGTGGCGATGGCGTGGCTGCTGACCCGTTTCGACTTTCGAGGCAAGCAGTTGCTGACTACCCTGCTCGACTTGCCGTTTTCCGTATCGCCCGTGGTTGCCGGTTTGATGTTCGTCTTATTGTTCGGCGCACACACGGCATTGGGCGGCTGGCTGGAAGCGCAAGGCATACAGATTATTTTCGCCATCCCCGGCATTATTCTGGCGACCTTGTTCGTTACCTTCCCCTTTGTCGCACGCGAAATCATTCCTTTAATGCAGGCGCAGGGCGACAGCGAAGAACAGGCGGCATTGATACTCGGCGCAAGCGGCTGGCAGATGTTTTGGCGCGTTACCCTGCCCAACATCAAATGGGCGCTGCTCTACGGCATCATCCTCACCAACGCCCGCGCGATGGGCGAATTCGGCGCGGTCAGCGTGGTATCGGGACACATACGCGGCGAAACCAACACCATTCCGCTTTTGGTTGAAATCTTCTACAACGAATACAACTTCACCGGCGCATTCGCCCTCTCCGGCGTATTGGCACTTTTAGCACTGGCGACGCTGGCGGTGCAGAACATCATCACAAAATTACAAGATAAAAAACTCGCCGCCGCCGAAAGGAACGCAGCATGAGCATCACCATCCAAAACTTAAACAAACACTTCGGAGCGTTCCACGCTCTGAAAAACATCAACCTCAACGTCCCCACCGGCAAACTCGTTTCCCTGCTCGGCCCTTCCGGCTGCGGCAAAACCACGCTCCTGCGCATCATCGCCGGACTGGAAAACGCCGACGGTGGCAACATCCTCTTTGACGGGCAAGACGTAACCGCCAAACATGTGCGCGAGCGCAAAGTCGGTTTTGTGTTCCAACACTACGCCCTCTTCCGCCACATGAACGTGTTTGACAACGTCGCCTTCGGTTTGACCGTATTGCCCAAGTCCGAACGCCCGTCCAAAGAACAAATCCGCGCCAAAGTCGAAGAATTGCTCAAACTCGTGCAGCTCTCCCACCTCGCCAAATCCTATCCGCACCAGCTCTCCGGCGGCCAACGCCAGCGCATCGCCCTCGCCCGCGCGCTTGCGGTCGAACCCAAACTCCTGCTCCTGGACGAACCCTTTGGCGCACTGGATGCCAAAGTGCGAAAAGAATTACGCACCTGGTTGCGCGACATCCATCACAACCTAGGTGTAACCAGCATTTTGGTCACACACGACCAAGAAGAAGCCCTTGAAGTTTCCGACGAAATCGTCGTCATGAACCACGGCAAAATCGAACAAACCGGTAGCGCCGAAGCCATTTACCGCAAACCCGAAAACGCCTTCGTTACCGAATTCCTCGGTGAAACCGACGCATTTGAAGGACGCATCGAAAAAGGCTTCTGGCATTACAACGGCTTCGCGTGGAAATTGGACGCGCACTACAAATGGCAGGAACAAACCGCTATCGGCTATATCCGCCCACACGAATGGCAGCTTGCCGCCGAAAACGAAACCCCGATGATCCGTGCCAAAATCGAAAAAATCCACGCCGTCGGGGCATTGACGCATATTTTGGTAAAACACGACAAACAAGACGTGCATATCACGCTGGCTGGCAGCGATGCCCCGCGTTACCCAATCGCCGAAGACAAAGAATTGAAGCTGATTCCGAAACAGGTTTATGTCTTTTCTCAAAACGAGCTGATTGAATATTCGATTTAACCTTGAAAGAACAATGCCGTCTGAAAGGCTTTCAGACGGCATTGTGTATTACCCATTAAGCAAGAAACAGCTTGTACGCGGCATTTTGCGTTTCCTCATGATAGCTGTATCCCAGACTTTCCAAGAAACCGTCAAATGCGGCGGCATCGTGAGGCGGCACATCGATACCGACCAAAATCCGCCCGTAATCCGCACCGTGGTTGCGGTAATGGAAGAGCGTAATATTCCACCCTCCCTGCATATGGTTCAAAAAGCGTGCCAATGCCCCCGGACGCTCCGGAAACTCAAAACTGACCAAACGCTCGTTTTCTACTTTGTCCGTCCGTCCTCCAACCATATAACGGATATGGATTTTGGCAATCTCATCATCGGTCAGGTCGACATTGGGCAATCCCGCTTCATCCAACTGGTTACCGATAACCGCCAAATCCTGCGGGCCTGCCGCTTGAAGACCGACAAAGATATGCGCTTTTTCATCATCTCCGTAACGGTAGTTGAACTCGGTAATATTCCTATTTCCCAATATATTGATAAACTTAAGAAAACTTCCACGTTCCTCTGGAATGGTAACGGCAAAAATACCTTCGTTGCCCTCGCCCAATTCACTACGCTCCGACACATGGCGCAAACGGTGAAAATTCATATTTGCACCACTTGTAACGGCAATCAAGGTCTGCCCCTTGATACCGCCGCGTGCAACATAAGCCTTCAGACCTGCCAATGCCAATGCACCGGCCGGCTCGGTAATGCTGCGTGTATCATCAAAAATATCCTTGACCGCACCGCAAACCGCATCGGTATCGACTGTAATGATTTCATCCAAAAGTTCTTTGCAGAGGCGGAAGGTTTCGTCTCCGACAACTTTGACCGCAGTGCCGTCTGAAAACAGCCCGACATCTTTCAAATGGACGATTTGACCCGCTTCGACCGATTGCTTCATACAGCAGGAATCATGCGTCTGAACGCCGATAACTTTGATTTCGGGACGGACCTGCTTAATAAATGCCGCCACGCCCGCTGCCAAACCGCCTCCCCCTATCGGTACGAATACAGCGTGAATATCATCTGGATGTTGGCTGACAATTTCCATGCCTACCGTACCTTGCCCCGCAATAACGTCAGGATCGTCAAACGGTGCGATATAGGTTAACCCTTCTTTTTCCGCTAACTCCATCGCATAATCGTATGCATCGTTGTATGAGACACCACGCAAAACCACTTCGCCGCCACGGCTCTTAACCGCATCTACTTTAATTTTCGGCGTAGTCTCTGGCATGACGATAACGGCACGGCAACCCAAACGCTGCGCGGACAATGCCACCCCTTGGGCATGGTTGCCCGCACTTGCCGCAATCACACCGCAAGTAAGCGCATCTTTCGGCAACTTGGACATTTTGTTATAAGCACCGCGTATTTTGAAAGAAAATACAGGTTGCAAATCTTCGCGTTTCAGCAAAATATTGTTTCCCGAACGTGCAGAAAGGCTGCGCGCTGATTCCAAAGGCGTTTCAACCGCCACATCATAGACAGATGCTGTCAGAATACGGATAAGGTAATCAGAATAAGAAAGAGGCGTGTTCATGATTTAATACTAAAATAATCGGTTTATTAAAATTACAAAACGTGAAACCATACCCCCATGACGGTTTGAAATCAAGAAAAATCCGCCTGAACAGACATCTCGGGCGTATAATCGGCAAACTGAAGCGATTATATGGTTGAAACCTTTCATGACTGCAAATAAAGCCCTGTCAATCTTTCTATCTGTCATTTTAGGCTCCTCTCCGGCAACAGCGGATTCATTTTTTCCAAACAGGCTGCCGGCAAACATACCATCCTCCCCTCAAACACCAGAAATCCTCACAGCGGCACACATCGTTACCGACCTTCAAAGCAAACAGACTTTATCCGCCAAAAACATCAATGCGCCCATAGAACCGGCAGCACTGACACAATTAATGACCGCCTATCTGGTTTTCAAAAACTTGAAGTCGGGAAATATCCGCCCTGAAGAAACCTTAAAAATACGCGAATCAGCATGGAAATCGGACGGCAGCAGAATGTTTGTCCGACCGGGCAACCTCATCAGGACCGACGATCTCTTGAAAGGCATGATTGCCTTATCCGCAAACGATGCAGCCCTAACCCTTGCCGAAAAGCTTGGTAATGGTTCGATAGAAAACTTTGTCAAACAAATGAATGAAGAAGCCCGACGCTTGGGCATGAAAAACACTTTATTCAAAAATCCAACAGGTCTTAGTCAAGAAAGACAAGTTTCCACTGCCCGTGACCTCGCCCTCCTTTCTGAAGCATTGATACTCGACTTTCCGGAATACTACCCGCTGTTTTCCATTAAATCGTTCAAATTTAAAAATATAGAACAAAACAACCGCAATATCCTTTTATACAGGGACTCCGGTGTAAACGGTCTGAAAGCCGGACATACGGAAAGCGGCGGCTACAACCTTGCCGTGTCATACACTGGAAACGGCAGGCATATCCTTGTCATCACACTAGGTTCAGAATCGGCAGAAATACGCGCATCAGACAACAGCAAGCTGCTGAACTGGGCATTACAATCCTTTGACACTCCGAAAATCCATTCGGCAGGCGAAATTGTTACCAAAATACAAGTCTTGGGCGGAAGCAAAAAAAACGTCCATGCGGGTTTTCCGAAAGAAGTCTATATTACCCTACCCCATACCCAAGCAAAAACGGCCGAACAAATTCTGGAAACCATACAGCCGCTCCGTGCACCAGTAAGAAAAGGGCAGGTCCTAGGAAAAATCAAAATCAGACAAAACGGATACACCATTGCCGAAAAAGAAATTGTCGCACTGGAGAACGTAGAAAAGAAAAACTGGTGGAAAAAACTCTGGGCACGCCTAACGGGGTAGGAAGCATCTATATTTCCATATCCAAAATAGGAGAATTAAAATGCCGTCTGAAACAATCTTCAGACGATATTCAAAAGACCGTTAAATCAAGTTGTACGACCAATCAAATATCATAACTCATCTACCTCTATTTGATTTGCGCTTAACGGCAACAGTTGGCTGAATAACTAAGATAGTGTATTTCACGGTCAAATAACTTTACATTTCTTGACTTTGCAAGAATACGCACCCCGACTTGTTCGGGGTGTTTGTTTCGTTTTGAATGGATTTGATGTTTTAATTTATGTTTTATTTTCAATAAATTGAAAATCGCTGGGGAAAGCCCGGTTTAATTTTTTATTTATATCTTTCCACTTGGAAATCTTGGCCGTTCTTCAAGAGCGTAAACGCTATTACCGCCAGTTTCCGCATTATGGCAATTAATATCAGCTTTATATGCTTCCCTTTATTTTTCAGACGGTCTACAAATTCAGGGAAGGCATTACAACGATATGCAACAAGTGCAGGCATATAAAGGCTTTTCCGTATTTCCGAACTTCCTATTTTTGATATTCTGCTTTTTCCGTTTACGCTTGTTCCTGATTGATATTTTCTAGGGTCTAGGCCTAGATAAGCCGTGAACTGTTTTGCATTTTTAAATTCATGTCTTTTAAAGGTTGATAGCAATACGGCTGTCGCTTGCTCGCCTATGCCTGTTATTGTTTTCAGCCTTTTGCGTAGATTGTTATAACTTGGATTGTCTTTGTAGAACTGGAGTAATTGCTTTTTGACTATCTGTATTTGTGCTGTCAGGTTTGAAATAGTTATTTGAATATGGGATTTGATATAGTCGGGTGCTTCGTGTTGTTTAGCTTTTTCTGTTGCGCGTTGCTGCTTCAGATAGTCTAAATATCGGGCGATTTCCTGTAATTGCTTCTGTTCTTTTGCCGGTGGTTTCCATGCTTTTAATTTGTGCTTTCTGTCTTGGCAATATTGAGCTATCAACTTTGCGTCTTGTTTATCTGTTTTTGATCGTTGTAGTTCTGCTATCGCATATCCTTTTATCTTTCGTGGATTCTCTACGGTAATTGTGTATCGTAAATAAAGATATTCGGCTAATGCTTCGTAATATGTGCCTGTTGCTTCGCACACGCAATGAAGCTTATCGGTTACTTTATGACTTTGTAGCCAATTTATTAATTGTTCAAATCCTCCTTTGTTGTTCTGAAACTTCTTTTGATGATTTTGACCGTCTGCAATCAAACAGCAATCTATTGTGAGCTTTGAAACGTCTATTCCTAAGTACATGGTTTAACCTTATTAATTCGGGCTTTTTGCCCTAGATAGTGTTCAAACTTAAGATGTACGAAAGCCCACGCTTCTATCTTAGTTACAAGCTGTACGCTTTGGCCGTACTTTCGAAGTCGTGGGCTTTACTTGGTGTTTCGTCAAACGCCAAGCCCTCAATGGGCTGATTTACTCATTCAGGGCTTGAAGCTTATCGTCTTTGCCGTGTCTGATTCTATTATGGTTACTGGTTTTGGTAAAAATTTCTGTTTCGACCCGAATGTCTGATTTTTTTAGGCGTATCTCAGTCTGAAATCACTCCGTTAGTGGGTTTCCGGTATTGAAAAACAGTTCAGAAAAAAGGAAAAGGGGGTATTCGTAAAGATTGGGCAAAAAGCGCGCCCAATCTTTACAAAGCTTCCCCCTTTTCCTTTTTTCTGCCCTATTTTCCTGCACCTACAACCCCCGAACGAAGCGATTCCAGACTGAGACACTTTAAAAAAAAACAGCCATTCTAGCAGTTAACCCCCTTCACTCAGCTCAAGCCATCCTGAGGGGGGTAGGGGCTGAAACCGAAAGATTTCCTAATTAATAACGCCACCGCCGATTCCCTCAAACGGTTTGCCCTTTTCTTGCCAATTATCATACATCAAGTTTTGTTGGGGCTTTCCGCCCATTACGAGAACTGGTGGCTTATCCGCTTTCGCGGACTCTGCCGCCTGTTCCGTCCTTTGCTGTTCTTCCTTGTATGGATTGAAGGGCAAGCCATTTTTCGCGTAATCCTTGCACATTGCCTTTGTGATTTCCTTCAAGGGAGTTCCCTGTTGGGAATAGCATGTGCAATCTGATTTTCCGCCATCGATACATCCTGCTATTTGCTCAAATGTCTTTACCTGCCTCACTCCGTTGTAAATTGGCTTGCTTTCTGGTTTTTCGGGTAAAGTCGGCGTAAAGTCTTCAGGTTTCAGATTGTCGGAATGCTCAAAAGGCGCTGTTTCTGATGATGCCGTCTGCTCCGTCATCGTCTGTTGCACAACGCTTTCTTTTTGTTCTTCCTGCTCAATCTGGCCACCTGTTGCCTTACTATAAATTTGAAACATGCCGTAACTTTTCCAGCTTATAAATCCTATAATCGCAATTAACGCCCAAACCGCCCAAGGAACTTTTTTCTTGAACTTTTGGTGCTGGCTTGCGGATTTATAGTATTTAAAGGCTTCTTTCGGCGGTTTCCAACTTGCGGATTCTACGCCGCTAACCCCTGCCGGGTTATCTAACGACGTTACACATTTATACCACGAGTACTGTTTCATGCCGATTGCCTTGCGTTCAAGATGTACATGCTTTGAAACAAGGTTGCGGACGAATATATCAAGTTGACTAGGGTGCTGCGTCATCAAAATCACGGTATGCCCATCATGGCGGAGTTCTGTCAGTTCCTGAATATATGGCGGAACGGGACGACCTGCCGCTCGTACCGGGTAAGTGTAATGCGCTTCGTCAACAATCAGCACCGCGCCTTCCGGTATGACATCACGAAGCGGAGCGGCCATGATTTGCTCTTCCGTCAGTTCGTGGGCTAGGAACTTACGTTTATCCAATCCATCGATGTGGCAGAAATAAAGCGGCCGATCTACCTCCGTGCCGTCTTCCAATTTCATTTTGAACAATCCGTCTTCGTTGTTCAAAATCATAGAGACGACGCGGGAGGTTTTGCCCGTCCCCATATTTCCTGTAAACAGATAAATCATGTTTCCCCCTTATCGCGGAAAGACAAACGTCAGTTTGTTCAATGTTTTCATTCCGATATAGAATGAAAACGCGCCGAACAAGTAGCCCAAACCCTGACCGAATCCTGAAATTAAAAGAAGATTCAATATGTCGGAAGGCATGGAATTAATTGCGTTTGCCGTGTAGTCCTTGAACTTGTTCAGTGCAATGAGATACCCGGCATAGGTTACAAATGTCATACCCGTTGCAATGATGATTCGTACAATCAGCATTTTCAGGAGTATGCCTAAAAGTGGAATGAGACCGGCGAGCAATGGCATTATTCTTTCCTCAAAGACCCGAACACAACGAAGGCGGACATGATGATAAAGGCGAGCAGTACGGCAAAACGGATTTTTTCCGCAAACACGCATAACGGCTCATAGCTTGCCTCATATCGCTTGCCGAACACATGAAAGGTTTTCGGCTGCGGACATACTCCGTTAGACGGTAAAAAGTCGTCTGAAGACCATGTTTTATCGTCTGTTACCTGCGGTATGGTTATGTCGTCAAACATGCCGTCAGTCGGTTTGCCCATCTCCTGACAGGCTAGTATTGTCGGAAAATACCGACACAGAAATCCGCCGTCTTTGCCGTCTTGTCCGTCTTTGCCGTCCTTTCCGTCCCTGCCGTTTGCCGGTGATGTGCCCGGTATAACCGGCGACCCAGGGCTTGTACCGGGCTTCAAGTTTGGTTCGGGATTTGTGTCCAGGTCAGGTTCGGGATTGGGACGCGTGCCGGGTTGCTCATTGGGATTCGGATTGTTTGATGGATTCGTTGCCGGTGATGTATCAGGCGACGGACGGACATTTGGAGCTTCCACGCTTCCGGGCGTGAGATCGGGACGCGGCGTTACTTGAACATCGGCTGTTGTTTTGCCTTGGGAATCGCGCCCAAAGCTAACAAGGACTTGTACGGGATTCCCGCTTTTGTCGGTTACCGGGCCGATGTTCAGTTTTGTTCCGGGTGCAACTTCAACATCTTCCTTGTAGCCGGGGAAATTTGTTAATTTGATGAACTTGTCAGGATTTTCATCTACTTTTTTTGCAATCAGATCATTAAATGAATTTGGATCGGGTTCGGACTTTTTAATTTTATGTTGCAAACCATATCTTAATAAAAGATCTCCAAAAGAACATGAAACAGAAATATCTCCATTATAAAAACAGTAATCAATTATTTTAAATCTATTAGGTTCGCCGTAATCTTTACCCAAAACATCCGCAATTCTTTCTAAATCGCTTTGAACCCTTCTAACTAATAAATCCTGAGTTTCCTTAGCGCGTTGTCCGCCTTGAGACAAAGCCAATAATTCGGATGAATCAACTCCAACACATGAAAAATAACCAGGTTCACTCCTGAATCTGCCTTTACACAATGCGTTATCGTAATATTTGACGTAATCGCCAATATCTTCTGAATATCGGAAGCCTGCTTTTTCAAGCTCTGGATTTAATTCTTTGTATATGTCGTAGGCTAAAAGAGCAGTTCCGACATAGGGAACCGCTCTTGTGCCAAGTTTTGCGCCTTGGCGGACTAATGCGCCGACGCCTGCCAAAACACCGGCGCGTGATACGCTGGCGGTTATCTTTGCGTTGATTCGGGCTTTTGCGCCCGTGGGGATATGCGTTAAATCTACCGCTTTTGTTAAATCAGATGAATAAGTATTACTTGATTTAGGCACAAACTTATGAATTTTTGCGCCTTGTCCAGTTTCAACTGAAACTGTTTCAGATATTTTTACTGCATTTGCATTTGCTTCAAACGAATAAATCATCGAAATTGCAATTATCGACAATTTCGCAAAATTCAAATTTGTACGTTTTATGACCATCTTTCAGGGATTCTTTAATTACCATTTCCGAATTATCAGGAAATGAGATTAACCAAATATCATGTTTAACTCTTCTATTCCAAAAAAAAGAGAAACAATCAATAACATTTTCAGGCTTATTAATCTTCGCAAATTCAACAAATTCAGATTGCGCTATAACCGCCATCGATTGCCCAAAATACTTGCTGGACGGCTGATATTTATAAAGTGCCAACTGCGCCTGAGTGATAAACGGCTTGTTCATGGTTCTGTCTTTCAAAGGTTGTTGAAAGCTTCGATTTTGACACCATAACTTCATGCGCTCAATCCTTAAACAGAATCGCCCCGATTAATACGGGTACTGAAACGCCTAGGTAGAAATAAAAATCCATCATTTCAAAACCTTTTTCAGCAGGGAAACAAAGTAAACGGACGCGAGGACGCCGAATACTATCCAGCCTGTTTCAAGACCACTTTTCAAATTGTCTTCCGGACTGCATTCCGCCAAGGATAGGCTTAGCGGTTGACCGTCCGACATCTTCCACAGGCTGCCGTTATATTCCGGCCTGATTATCTGTCCGTTTTCTTTGATTCTTGGTACTACCAAGCTGAAATAAAGGTTTTCAGCCTGGTGCTTCTCAAGACATTTATTTCCGACTTGGTAGTACATACCGACTTACTTCATCACTTTTTTAACGATGGCGAATACAAAAAGTGCTGCGAAAACGCCAACGACAATCCAACCGGCTTCCATACCGTCGGCTTTCGCGCTTTCCAAAGCAGTTTTTGCAGATTCTGGCAATGCTGCGTTTGCATTTGCGGCCAAAACCAAGGGAGCAGCTGCTACAACAGCCAGTTTTGCGCCGTATTTACGGCAAGTATTCATGATGTTCATGATTTTTTTCCTATCGGCGGTAATTAAAAAATTTATTCGGGCGACCGCCATCCGCCCAAATTCAGACTTTAAAAAACGTGAAAACGATAAATTCGTTTTCGTTCCCGATTTCTTCCAATCCCGCGTTTGCTGCGTCTTCGAAATTGTCGAAACAACCGGCATTCACAATAAGTTTCGTGTGCCCTATATCCCCCGTTTCAGGGGACAAATACAGAAAGTCCCCTGTTGATACGGACTGAACAACATAGACTTTCTGCATTTATTTAACCTTTCTTCACGGGAGAAAATCCCAACACGTTCACTTTCTGGGTTTTGCCGGTTGTTACGATTTCTACATCCAAATCGGCCTCAATCGGGAATTTCTGATTTTTGAAATGTTCGAAATTGGCGGACGCGCCATAGTTGTACTCAACGGCAGACATGCCTAAAGCGTTGCCCTGAGTTGCATCTAAAGGGGTAGCCACTATAATTCGGCAATAATCGAATTCCTTGCCTTCGATGTTTCCGGAGAATTTTTTAACGCCAATGATTTGGCCGCGCATATTAAGATTCATGATTTTTCCTAAAAAATAAAATTTAACGACATTAGGGCTGCCGTTTTAAGCCCATGAAATTGGTAAATCTGCGTATTTGTCATACATGAAATCGTAGTAACTTTCTTCATCGACAAAGTGTTTTTGCTGTTCAAGCTGCTTTTCAAGATTCTCGTAATATTCGTACATTCTGTAAGGGTCTTTGTACGGTTTGAATGCGGGCTGTTCATGAATGGCTTGAGCTTTCAAAAAGGCGCAGTCGTAGGCTTCGGGAGCCAAAGACTTGGGAAGCTTGTGATGACTCGGCTCAATCAGCTCAAACAGTTTTGCTTTGTCCAATTCTGGAAAAATAAATTTCAGACCGTTTGCCGCACGTCCAAACTGTTTTTTCACCCATTCAAGGTAACGGTCGGCTGAAATGACCTTATTTTCCTTAACCGCATGTATGCGCTTTGCCTTTTGTGAAAAGCTTTCACAAACAGGATATGCACCGCCGAAATATTCGCCCGGATTCTGCAAAACTTCGAAAGGTATAACGATGTCTTTTGCTTTGAATTCAATTTCAAAGCGCGTCCAAATGCTTGTTTTATCGCCAAGCTGCTTGCCTTTTTCATAGACGCGGACGTATTTGGACGATTCACGTGAGCCGATGCCGTAGGTTTTACCCCTCGTCATTTTGGTTTCGTCGTCTTCCTCCCAATCAGAGCCGATGGATTCTCCTTTTGGTTTTACGTGATGGCACGTGAACAAACCCTTATTGCGATCCTCTCTTGCCTGATTCGGACTGTACTCTCCATTAAAAAAGTCTTTTGCGATGTCAACGCGGGTTATTTTTGGGCGGATTGCATTAGTCAGGAATGCGAAAAGTCGGGATTCCCAGCCTTCTTTTGCGACGCCGCAACCGGTTCCGGTCAGTTCGAAAAGAATGGTATTGTTTTGTCCGCCAAAATGGACGCGACCGTATAGGGCGTCTTCCGAACCCATCAACCAACAGCGCTCATAGAAACGACCACCCGAACCTTTGGATTCTTTGTAGATACCGAAACCGAAAACTTCTTCAGCGAGCATTGACGCGGCTCGAATGAAATCTTCGTCTTCCAAAAGACTTACACGAACGCCGTATTTATCGAAAAAGGTTTTTTCATGAAATGAAAAGCTAATTTGATCAATGAAAGCCGAATCTGATACACCGCGCCTAAGAGGGACGCCTAACAGGTTTCCTTTGCCGTCCGTTATGTACGTTTCGTAACATTCGAAGACTTCCTGAACCCTGCCTGCCGTTTCGGTTTCTGTACCCCCCCTGTTAGATAAGGGGGGAAGATTTGAAGCGGTTGCCGGCTTCCTGCCGTCCGCTAAAGCGTCCGTCATCACGCCGGCAACCGCCTTTGTCATCCCTTGCTTATCTTCCATGGTGCGAATCCTCAAAAACGGGCAAAAAAAAGCCCTGTTACTTGTAGAAAGTAAAGGGCGTTAATTTTTGTTAATCGTCCCTTATTAGGGACGCAATATATAAGGCCGTCTGAGATATCATCTTTCAGACGGCCTTTTATTATTGATTGGTTTACTTAATCAAAGTAATTGCTACATCCGCATCTTCGGTTGCAACTGCCCCAATCACTACATCTCCGCCAAACCGCAGCACCGATCCTGCCTGGACAATATGTTTCTTAGTCTGATTCAACGTTACGTCAAAGCTTCCTTTTCCAACGGCAAAAATCAGCGTTTTAAACCCCGGATGATTGTGCGGCTTAATCTGTTCCCCTTTTTTCATGTCTTTCTTGACAACCATGTAATTTTCACCATTAAAAATCTTATCGTTTTCAGAAGAAACTTCTCCCAAGGGCGCGGCAAAAACAGCAATGGAAAATAAAGCAGACAGCAATACGACGGAAATTTTGGCAACTTTCATAACAAGCCTTTCTTAAAAACAAGGCTTCCATTCTACAAAAACCTACTTCATTATTCAATAATGATTCTTATTACTTAATATAAATTCCGTCTTAAGCCACCAATATTTTTCAGACGGTCTGAACGGCCTGCATAATATTCTCGCATTAATAAAATCACTTTATATACCATTCTATGGGAACCATCAGAAAAGATTCCCATAGCATGAATGGTTATCGCCATGCTAGATTTTCCCGCCATAAACCTCTCCATCAAAGCCAACTCAACACAATTCGGCTTTCCCAGTATAGAGCTGCTCTTTTCTGACCTCTAATCTGTTCTAGGTATCATGACCAAAGCACAAGGCAACACCTTTTCCACACCGCATTAAAACCCATCTCGACCGTAATGGAATCCTCAAAATCAGACTGACGGAACTATAGGACACTTTACCGAACATCATCTGTATCATGCCTATAATTTCCCTATTTCATTTTTTTCTATTTTCATTACCTAATTGACTAAACAAATACCGCCAATATAACTCGAACCAAACAATATAAAAACAATAAGGCGGTACGTATCATATACGTACCGCCTTATTTTCAATCAATTAGCGTTTCTTACCGGTAACAGTAGCAACAGCCAGATTTTCATTACGTTTCAAGGAAACGCTTTCTACACCTTCAGGCAATTTAATGTCTGACAAGTGCAAAATGTCGCCGGCAACCACTTCGGCACAATCCAAATCCAAGAAAGCAGGGATATTGGCAGGCAACGCAACCACTTCAACAGTCGTGTTCAGCAGAGATACGCGACCGCCTTGCAATTTAACGGCTTGAGAATTTTCAGCGTTAACAATGTGCAGGGGAACACGGATACGTACAAGTTGATCGGCTTTCACAGCTTGGAAGTCGATGTGTTGAACTTCGCGGCGGAACGGGTGCATTTGGAAATCGCGGACGATAACGTCTTTAGTTTCGCCGTTCAGAGACAATTTAATCAACGCGGTATGGAAAGATTCTTTTTCCAATGCGTAGAATACAGTTTTGTGATCCACAGCAATTGCAACGGGCTCTTGGCCTTCACCGTACAAAATACCGGGGATTTGACCTTCGCGACGCAGGCGGCGGCTCGCACCAGTGCCTTGTGCTTCACGAACAGAGGCTTGAATTTCATAAGTCATGTTAAATACTCCAATTTAAATAAAACTACCGTCATCGGCCGCGACCAGCTTAAGACGGCTTCGGGCTTATGGCAGCAACATGCTGCCTGTCATCACTTCTTCATTAAAAAGATATGAGACGGATTCTTCGTTGCTAATACGGCGAACCGTTTCAGCCAACAAACCTGCAATCGTTACCTGACGGATACGATCGCATTTTTGCGCTGCTTCAGACAAAGGAATGGTATCTGTTACAACAACTTGGTCGATTTCGGACGAGGCAATACGGCTGACCGCCTCTCCGGAGAATACGGCGTGGCTGGCATAGGCCAGAACACGTTCCGCCCCCCGCTCTTTCAGAGCGACGGCAGCTTTACACAAGGTATTCGCGGTATCAATCATATCATCCACAATCAAGCAAGTACGACCTTGAATGTCGCCGATAATATTCATGACTTCCGCCACATTAGCTTTCGGGCGGCGTTTATCGATAATCGCCAAATCAGCATTCAGGGATTTGGCAACGGCACGGGCGCGGACTACACCGCCGATATCAGGGCTGACAACAGTCAGGTTTTCAATCCGCTGCTGCTTGATATCGTTCAACAGAATCGGGGTTGCATAAATATTATCCACAGGAATATCGAAAAAACCCTGAATCTGGTCTGCGTGCAAATCAACGGTCAAAACACGGTCAATGCCTGCTGAATAGAGCATATTTGCCACTAATTTGGCAGAAATTGGAACACGGACGGAACGCGGCCGTCTATCTTGACGCGCATATCCGAAATACGGAATGGCTGCCGTGATGCGGCCTGCCGAAGCACGTTTGAGCGCATCCGCCATTGTCAGGATTTCCATCAGGTTATCATTGGTCGGTGCACAAGTAGGCTGAAGGATAAAGACATCGCGACCGCGTACGTTTTCCAACAATTCGACGGCAACTTCGCCGTCTGAGAATTTGGAAACCGAAGCATCTCCCAAGGAAATATCCAAATGTTTGACAACGCGTTGTGCCAACTCTGGATTGGCATTACCTGTAAATACCATCAAACTGTCATAAGCAGCCATATTTTCACCTGATTTTATATTTAACTTCCGCTCAGAAAACATAATGCTTCCCTCTGCCTGTACCAAGTCCGACATTATACCTGCAACACCCGACACAAACAAAGGCATTTCAATATTTTTATTTCTAAATAAAAAGCGTGTAAGCAAGCTTACACGCTTTTATCTGGCTGGGGAGGAAGGATTCGAACCTTCGCATGCTGGAATCAAAATCCAGTGTCTTAACCGCTTGACGACTCCCCAAGGAAATATGGCTGGGGAGGAAGGATTCGAACCTTCGCATGCTGGAATCAAAATCCAGTGTCTTAACCGCTTGACGACTCCCCAACTTGTTTAGCTTGGCTGGGGAGGAAGGATTCGAACCTTCGCATGCTGGAATCAAAATCCAGTGTCTTAACCGCTTGACGACTCCCCAACAATGTTTAACCAGGCAACAGAGGGTGTATTGCGAGACCCTCTGCCAAATACGCCTCATATAAACATGAAACTTGTCGGTATATATTGTATGCGCTATTCCTATCTTGACATACCGTGAATATACATGCCCCGGAACCTGTCATTAAAGCAGCCCCATATCGGGACAATTCGGAATAGGCTTTCCAAACTTCAGGGTATTCTTTAAATACAACTGCCTGCATATCATTTCTAAACGGTTGCAGGTTTTGGAAAGTCGGCATTATGCTTGAGGCAGAATCCCGTGTCAAGCATTCGTGCGTGAAAATTTTTGCAGTGGAAACGTGAACAGGCGGTTTGACAATGACATACCACTGTTTCGGAATATCCATTCCTATCAGTTTTTCACCTATCCCGCTTGCAAAAGCATTTTTTCCGAAAATAAAAAATGGTACGTCCGCGCCCAAAGCCGCGCCCAAGTCAATCAGCTGCTGCGTCGTTCGGGAACACTGCCACCAACGGTTCAATACCAGCAAAACCGTTGCAGCATCAGAACTCCCACCGCCCAAACCGGCACCGGTCGGAATTTTTTTGTCCAACCATATCTCCACGCCGGCAGGGGTACCTGCATATTTTTGCAGTAATGATGCGGCACGGTAGCTTAAATCCGCTTCCTGCGGCATTCCATCAACCGGATTGTGCAGAATGATTTTTCCGTCGTCCCTCGGTTTCAAATATACGGTATCCTGCAAATCTATCAGACAGAATATACTTTCAATATTGTGATAACCGTCCTCACGCCTGCCTGTAATCCTCAAATCGAGATTCAGTTTTGCAGGCGCGGGAAAGGCTTGCCGTCCGTCCGTAACACTCATATATCTACCTTACCGTATCCGTGCCGCACATTGTTCTTGGGTTTCAGTTTCAGACGGCATACCGATTTCGCTGAAAACCAGCCTGATATTCAATTTCCCGTTATCCAATTGCAGGATGCGGGCTTTTCCTTCGCTGTTGACGGTTCTGCTGATTATCCAACCGTATTGCTCCAGCATACCGTCCGGCAGGATGCGGTAAGGTGCGCGTGCAACCCGTCTGCCGTCTGCCCAGATATGCAGATATTGAATAGGCAGCTTGAAACCAATAAGCTGCCGGCTCAACTCTTCCGCACTTTCCGCCTGATAAACATTTCCTTTGGCATCCACTGCCAACGCACCGTCTTTGTCTTGGCACATTTGTCCGAGCGTACTGCCTAAAGGTGTATTGATATTGATGGTTTCTACAGGAGGCTGGTATGTCCAGTCGAAATTCGCATAAGAACCCCTGCCTTCCGCCTTAACCGCCAACCGTCCTTCCGCAGAAAAGCTGTCAATATATTCAGATACCTGCCACAGGTTCGAATGTTCCTGAGGCAATTGGGCGCAAGCCGATAAAAGTAGGATGGCGGATATAGATACGGTATGTTTCATCAGAATTCCTTGATGGTTATCCTTCCGACTTGGGCGACCGCCTGCCGGACAATAGATTTGGTTCGGCACGCAAAACACATATTATATGCAGGCTGTGCGCCAAACCATACGGACCTTCCGGCCACATCATGCCGTCTGAAAGGATTGACCTGCATTATTTTAGAGGTTTTCGGGAAAGTTCGGACAATGTTATTCCGTGACGCTTGAGCGTTTCGCGCCATATTTTCTTGTCTCCCGTAAGGTGTGCCGCCTGAGTCCACACGTCAACCGCCTGATCGCGTTCACCCAATGCCCACAACACCTCGCCCAGATGGGCGGCAACTTCGGGCTCAGGCTGGCTCTCAAACGAATAACGGAGATACGGCAGCGCACTTTCCGCGTCACCTTTCAGGTAATACGCCCAGCCTATGCTGTCGTTGACGGCAATATCGTCAGGGTTAATTTGATATGCCTTCTGAAGCAATACAAAACCCTCGTCCAAACGCTCGGAATCGGAAAGCAGGCTATAACCTAAATTATTCATAATCTGAGCGTTATCGGGTGCAAGCCTGAACGCCCTTTCAAGATCTGAAATCATTTTTTTCCGCTTGCCAAGCCGCTCGTAAATAACTGACCGCTGTACCAATGCCTCTGCCAATAATTCTGTATTGCTGCCGACAGGCGGTTTGTCGATAATCTTGTCCAGCTCCCTTAAAGCCTCCCGTGTATCCGGCAGTTTTGACAAGGCAAACAGCTGTACTTTAGACAAGTTGTCCGCCATAAAATAACGCCCCTGCTGCTCGGGAAGCTTCCGTACTTCCCTAATTTGCCGCAAAGCCGCCTTTGCACCATCCAGTTCGAGGGTTGCAGCAACTGCCGACACACCTTTGTCGAACAAATATTCCGGCGCGGATACTTTTGTCAGCCACTGCCTGACTTTGGCATAATCCCTGCGGTCGGCATACATCATCGCCGCCGTTAGCGCCGCCCTGCTCCGCTGTTCCTCCGTCCCCCTGCCGTATGCCTTTTCGACATAGCCGTCGATAACGGAAATATCTTCTTTCCGGTTTGCCGCCAATATTGCCGCCTGAATATACAGATCCGCATTCGGATTGGCATCCATCAACACTTTCAAGCGTTCATATGCATCATCGGGCCTACGCAGGGAAACAAGGTTCATAATTTCCATTTCCTGCCAGACGGTTGAAAGGTTTTTGGTGTCTGTTTGCTCGAAAAAGCCACTGAGTATCTCGGGATAACGGCGCGCAACCAGACGCAAGGTTACTAGGGTCGGCGGTAGTATTTCTGTATCAAGTTTTGCCAAGCGTTGCAATGCCGCGATTGCTTTATCTTTTTCCCGCACTTGCACGTTAAAAACCACATCGGCAATCGCCGCTTCCGACATATGCCCGTATTTCATTGCCGCACGGTGGACGGCTTCGGATGCTTTTTTCGCCAATCCGTCCTGCTGCACGGCGGCTTGGGCCAACAATAAAAATACCCTGCGGTTTTGCCCGTCATCTGCCTGCGCCAAGACCTCTTCCAGCCCATCCAAACGTTGATTTTCTTCTCCTTTCAGCACGCTCCGCAACCAGGCCATCCGTTTTTGCGCCTCACCCGGTATAGGCTCAATCTGCCGCCATTTCTGATAAATCATCTCAGCTTGTTCAAATGCATTCAGCGACACGGCCATTTCCAAGGCACGCTCGGCAACTTCGGGGGATTTTGTACGCTCCAACATCAGCATATAGGCGGCAAGTGCCGTTCCCGCCTGCCCCTTTTGCAAGGCGGTTTCCCCTCCCAGCAACGTAAATATCTGACTAACCCGATCACCCACAGCGGCAAGCCGTAAGCGCTTGTTTTTGATTTCTTCCTCGCTGTAACGCTGATGTTTCCTTAAAACCTTTCCAACTTCCTTCGGCTGTTTCATATCCCCCGCACTGCCTCCGGCGGCAGATACCTGTCCGGCAATCAGGGCTGCCGTCAACACAGTTAACATTTTGAAACGGTTAGGTAGCATAATCATCCTTTATCCGACATCCGTCCGAACTTTCAGACGGCATATAATCAGGCGTAACTTTATCACAAGCAGAATCGTTTGTAGATTTGCGAAACCCCGTTCAAAAAAATAAATGCCGTCTGAAATACTGCTTCAGACGGCATTACCGACGCTTGCGATTCAAGGGAGTTTTATTTCCACATTGTCAATCAGACGCGTCGCCCCCAAACGGGCCGCAGCCAAGACCACCAGCTTCCTATCTCCCGTCCGTGCCACTTCGAGCGTATCGGCGTGGCGGATTTCAACATAATCGACCGTCCAGCCGTGTTCCGTCAGAGATTGGACGGCCCGTTTTTCCAAACCTGCATAATCCAAACTGCCCTGACCCAACAATTCGGCAATTGCCTTCAATTCACGGTACAGGCGAGGAGCCTCGGCACGCTCCGCCGCACTCAAATACTGGTTGCGGCTGGACAGTGCCAACCCGTCTTCCGCGCGCCCTGTATCGACAGGCACTATTTCAACATCAAAATTCAAATCTTCGACAAAACCTTTAATCACAGCGAGCTGCTGGTAATCCTTCTTACCGAAACAGGCGA
This sequence comes from Neisseria sp. RH3002v2f, assembly GCF_014596375.1. NCBI lineage: Bacteria > Pseudomonadati > Pseudomonadota > Betaproteobacteria > Neisseriales > Neisseriaceae > Neisseria > Neisseria sp. RH3002v2f. The sequence continues at coordinate 26,669 of NZ_MAYZ01000023.1, read as the reverse complement.
TGTCTGGGGAAACGATGTGGAACAATTTGGAAACAACCGTTGCCACCCCGCGGAAATGTCCCGGACGGAACTTGCCGCACAACTCATTTTGCAGGTTGGGCGGTTCGACGTTATACCGCTGCTCCACGTTCGGATAGAGTTCTTTCTCATCGGGTGCGAATATCACGGCAACACCCTCGGCTTCCAGCTTGTCCGCATCCTGTTGCAACGTACGCGGATATTTGTCGAAATCTTCGCCCTGACCAAATTGCAAGCGGTTGACGAAAATACTGACTACAACGCTGTCCGCCCGTTTTTTCGCCTCACGCACAAGCGCGAGATGTCCTTCATGCAGATTGCCCATGGTCGGCACAAATGCCACCTTTCCCGCATTTTTACGCCACGCGCGCAGTTCTCGAATGGTATGTATGATTTGCATTACGGTAATCCTTATTTTACGGGGCTCATACCCGATGACAGATGCCAATTATACGCGCCGTATATGGCGAAACAAAATGCCGTCTGAATCGGCTTTCAGACGGCATGCTGCATGTAAACCGTTCAGTCTGTAAAGATATGTTCTGTAGCAGGAAAGGTTTTTGCTTTAACTTCTTCGACATACGCACGAACCGACGCTTGAACGCTATTATGCCCCTGCATGAAGTTTTTGACGAATTTCGCCGTCTTACCCGGAAAAATACCGAGCATATCGTGCATCACCAAAACCTGCCCGTCGCAATCCACACCCGCACCGATACCGATGGTCGGACAAGAAACGGATTCAGTTACCTTTTTTGCCAGTTCCGCAGGAACACACTCCATCAACACGACCGCCGCCCCCGCATCGTCATGCGCCTTGGCATCGTTAAGCAACGCCTGCGCCTTACTTCCGCGACCCTGAACCTTGTATCCGCCAAAGGCAAACACTGATTGCGGCGTCAGACCGATATGCGCACAAACCGGAATACCGCGCATTTGCAAGAATTCGGTAGTTTCCGCCATCCACACACCGCCTTCAAGTTTAACCATATGCGCGCCGGCAGCCATCAGTTCGGCGGCGGCAGCAAATGCCTGCTCTTTACCCTGCTGATACGAACCAAAAGGCAAATCACTGACAATCATGACATTTTTTGTACCGTTTGCCACACATTCAGTGTGATAGCACATATCGCGCAAGCTGACGGGCAGCGTCGATTTCCGCCCCTGAACCGCCATTCCCAAAGAATCCCCAACCAACAGCACATCCACGCCGGCTTCTTCCATCAAAGCCGCAAAACTGGATTCGTAAGCGGTCAACATAGCGATTTTCTCACCTGCCGCCTTCATTTTTTGCAGCGTATTCACTGTAATCATAACCAAACATTCCGTCCAACAGGACGGCCTCCCAACAGAAACTAACTATTATAAAGTTTTGCCCCGAAATGGAAAAGACCGCATACGGCATACAAAATAACAGTCCGACCGCAAAACGGTCGGACTGTTAAATTTGGTGCCGGCACCAAGAGTCGAACTCGGGACCCCCTGATTACAAGTCAGGTGCTCTACCAACTGAGCTATACCGGCATATGGGATTGCATTACTGCACCATAAATAAGAATGGTGCCGGCACCAAGAGTCGAACTCGGGACCCCCTGATTACAAGTCAGGTGCTCTACCAACTGAGCTATACCGGCAAAGAGCTGCATATTATGCATACAACTTGCCAAATTGGCAAGACATTTGTTTTAAAATATGCACAAAATTAGAATAACTATATTATTTTAAATAAGATTATTTTGAAACAGAACAAGCAGCGGCATTCTGATAAAATATCTGCCTTTCAAACTGACTGCTCACACCGATGGCAAGACATCCCTACCGCCGCCTCCGTCCTGCAAAATCCAGCTTCCCCGAAGTCGGCATTTCCGAAGAAGGCAATATCCGTTCGCTTCACTTGGGCAGCGACACCATCCAAAGCTCAATGAACCTAGACCACCCGTCCGAGCTGGTACTCTCTTACAGCCGTGCCATGATGGGATGGCTGCTGTTTACCGACGCGCTTCCGCAGCATATCACCCAAATCGGCTTGGGCGGCGGCTCGTTTGCGCGCTGGATAGATAACTACCTGCCCGATACGCGTCAAACTGCCGTAGATATCAACCCGCAGGTTATCGCCATTGCCCGCAACCTGTTTGAGTTGCCCTTCGAGGGCGAGAAATTTGAAATTATTGAAGCAGATGGTGCAGAGTACATCAAAGTCTTCCGCCACAACACCGATATCATCTTGGTGGACGGATTCGACGGCGAACAAATCATCGATACGCTGGTTGAAGAACCGTTCTTCCGAGACTGCCGAAACGCACTCTCTTCAGACGGCATATTCGTTACCAACTGGTGGAGCGGCGACAAACGCTATCAACGCTTCATCGAACGTTTATTGAGCGTTTTTGAAGGGCGCGTATTGGAACTTCCTGCCGAAAGTCACGGCAATGTCGCGGTAATGGCCTTCCAAAGCAGCCCCAAAGAGCAAAACATAGACAAACTCAAAAAACGTGCCGACAAACTGAGCAACGCTTACGGATTGGACTTCCACCGCATGCTCGCCGACCTGAAAGCATCCAACCCCAACAACGGCAAGCATTTCTACCTTTAAGCAACTATCTTCACGGCCGCATCGGAACATGCGGAAAATCAAGAGGAAATCATTATGCTGAAACCCGAAACCATACACATATCCGGTCCTGCCGGCATTTTAGAAACCATCCATATCCCGTCCGAACAAGTACCGGCACGCGGTGTTGCCGTCATCAATCATCCCAATCCCCTCCAGGGCGGAACAAACACCAACAAAGTTATCCAAACCGCCGCCAAAGCATTAAGCAAACTCGGATTCCACTGCTACCTTCCCAACCTTCGCGGCGTAGGCAACAGCGAAGGCACACACGATTACGGACGCGGCGAAACGCAAGACTGCCTCACCGTCATCGATTATGCCCGTGCCCGACATCCCGAAGCCCCCGAATTTGCCTTATCCGGCTTCTCCTTCGGCGGTTATGTCGCCACATTTGCCGCACAAGAGCGCATACCCGACCTGTTACTGCTCATGGGCGCAGCAGTCTGCCACTATACCGACCGTCCGGAACCGTCAGCCGTTCCCAACGTTGCAAAAACACTGATGATACACGGTGCGGAAGACGAAGTCGTCGAAATCGGGAAAGCACTGAAATGGGCGGAACCGCAAGATTTGCCCGTCATCACCATCGCCGGTTCCACGCATTTCTTTCACGGCAAACTCATCGTTCTGCGCGACACCATCCTCCGCTTCGCGCCCGTATGCCTGAACGGATAAAACCCCTTTCAGACGGCATCAATAATATAAAACCCGTATCGGCGGCATCTGCCGATACGGGTTTGCATTCCCTCTCATTATAGGCAAAACCTACTGTAAAACACCCTTTCCAGACCCGACAAAGGATCTGCAAATGCAATCTTTTTTGCCAATAGCTTCAAAGGGTTCCGATAATCCTCGCTTCCCGCTTCAGACGGCACGGGATAGAGCGCGTCATTCAATAACGGCATACCCAAGCCCATCATGTGTACGCGCAACTGGTGTTTCTTGCCGGTATGCGGCGTAAGGCGGTAAAGGCTGAATTCCCCCCTGTTTTCAATCAGTTCGACCGTCGTGTGCGCGTTTGGTTCGCCTTCCGCCTCTTGCGTCGTAAAAAATTTTTCACCCCTTACCAAACGCGAAACCACATCAAGCGGATACAGCAAATCCGTCCTTGTCGGCGCAAGCGCCTCATACGTTTTCCATACCGTTTTGTTTTGAAACATCGTCTGATAGGCTCCGCGCGTGGCAGGATTATGCGACAGCAGCATCACGCCTGCCGTATCCTTGTCCAAGCGGTGCAGCGGCGTAATGTCTTCAACATTCAAATGCTGCAATTCAGGGCGCAGGCGCAGACGTGTCAACAGCGTTTCCCTCAAAAAACGCCCGCTGGGGATGACGGGCAGAAAATGCGGCTTGTCCACCACAATCAAATGCTCATCAATATGCAAAATTTTTTCTTCAAACGGAATACGCGGCTCGCTCTCACGGCTGGTTTCCCGATAATAAAACATCGTCTTACCCGGCTCGAACAAAGAATGTTCATCCAACGCCGCACCATCCGAACCGACCACAAAACCGCTGTTCAACCGCCTGCGCCAATCGTCCGCGCCCACAAAAGGAAAGCGGATGCACAGAAAATGCAGCAGCGGCAGCCCGTAAAACTGCTTTTCATGCGGCAGCACCAAATAACTGGGTTTGACACCGTTCAATAACGGAAGAGGATTATTGCGTTTTTTCATGCGGCGAATTGTAACCGTTTTTCACACAACACCCCAAACGACAGACGGAGTTTGCAGTTAAACAAATCAGGCAAGGGCGTGCAGAGTAAGTCAAATGCCGTCTGAAAACTGTTTCAGACGGCATTTTTACCTTTTATATCCTTCACGGTTCAGTAGCGGGCTGCCCCATGGTTCCTGTCGTCCTCAAATCTTTTGCCAAAACCCAGCCTTCCGTATTAACCCCCGTCTTATCGTTCATAAACATTACATAAGGGCATTTTTTTAGGAAATTGCGTCGTGCGGTAATCGTATCGTGTCCATGTTTATGCTTGATAGAGTGGAACTTTTTCAAAGCAGATTGACATTCAGACGGCTGAGATGCCGGATTGACCAAGCACATAAGCGCCTCGCAAGCCAGTCGCTCATCACCACCCATCTGTGGAGGATTGAGGGGATTGGCAGCCATAGAGGTAACTTAAGAAAAGCTCATTACCAAGGCAATAACTGTTGAAATGAATTTCATAATTTACTCTGTTATTGAATGGTATTAGTAAAGGTAGATATCTGAAATTTCAGATATTTAGTATCTAGGCAATGAGCACGCCTCCTGAGTAGTAATTCTGCACTGTGTTATTCCTGAGACTGCATGACATTGATTCAATGCATTAGCTTCAGCTCGTCCAAGGTCATCTACCCCATAGAAAGTTTTCCATTTGCCTTTATGCCTACCCTGTGCGACAGCAAGACAGCCGTTTCTAACCCATACTGCAATTTCGCATGGGGCATTCCTACCTCCTTGTTCGCAGGTTTTAATAGCTTGTTTTTTGGCTGCCTCAAGAGAATCCATATCAAGTGCACCACCAGATAGACCTGTCTTCATATTGATAGCTAGTGCCAAATATTTTGAAGGAACATCGATGTTAACAATTTTCGTCTGAGCAGAACCGTTATTGGAAGATTGTGGTTTTCCAACATTATATAAAATCTGCCGACCGGAGCTGTCAATAATACGACAAGTCCCTGTTGCAGGTTGGTATTCTCCACCACAGCCATTGGCATAAATATCAAGGCTTGTCAGACCTAATAATACAAAAAGCAATTTTTTCATCTAAAGAGTCCAATCTGTCATTTTTGTCTAATCTTTGTAAGCTTTCAATATAGAAAATTAGGATGAGGTATTTCCTTTACTGGGTTGGTTGGCCTGTTTTATTGCATCAGTGCTTGTCTGACTTCCACTAGGTGTCCATATTGTTTGCTGAGGCATATTTGGTTGTGGATTATTAGGATTCTCAGCTATATTTTGTACATTATAATTAGCCTGCTGCTGTTGATTATTCATCCCCGGCGGAGTAGCAGGCTGACCCGTTCCCCAACCCTGCATTGCATTGTATCCAGAGTATGTAGACATCATGCCATTAAACCAGGCACCTGCCATAGGCGGTACGGTGATCAGCAAGGTAGAAAGCATCAGACCCAAGCCCAGCTGTTGGGTAACTGTCTTCATAATACCGCCGACGTTTCCACCGATCAGTGCCGAAGCAATATTGGATACTGCATCGGTAATGGCGATATTGCCTACTAGATCCATAGAGATTTCAGCCATGACGCCAAGCATCACGCTGGAAAAGATGGTTGCCAGTCCATAGTATAGCCATTTTTGAAACAGGGGTGCTGTTTTTTTGAACAGAAGGCATAAAATAAAGATGGGCGCAAAGCCGATAAACAAAGCCATGGCAATGCGGAACATGATTAGCATGGTACCCGCTACGATGGCAGGCCCTGCGGTACCGACGCCGACAAACCATCTTGCCTGTGTCACTTTCCCTTCGAGATATTCGCTGTCGGCAGTATCGATACCGTCAAGTATGCCCATCATACTTTGGGTTGCCGTCAGGTTTTGGTCTATTCGGCAGCCTATGATGGATTTACTGTCTTGTGTCAGACACTTACTGCCGACATCGCTGTCGCCGGTCATGATTTGTGAAATGCCGTCTGAAAGAGTATCGGTCAGAACCCGTACGCTGAAATCGCCGCCGGCCGCCACACCCAGTGCAACGGCTACAATGAGGTAGGTCTTGCCGAGACCGTACACATCGTAGCCATTATAGTTTTGATAAGCGGTTACATGATCTCCTTTGATAATAAAAAGGTCGACGGCATTTTGCCAGAAGAATGAGGGGCAGTGTGAAAGTACCGTCTTCCCTTTTTCATCACCTTTTTGCCCAAGACTGGAGAATACACAGCACCATTTCTATCTGCTGTTTTATTCAGTACCACACAATCGGAGGATGCTGCCTGAGAAAATTGCGACGCTGCCAACGCAGCGAAAAACAAGAGGATTTTCTTCATAAAACACCTCAAAAGATTTAATTGGCACTGATTCAAACCGGTTTTAAAAATCCGGCCGCTCAATCACACTTTTTCTTGGAAACAATCCGCTGATACTGCTTCCGGACACTCTCCCCGTTATTGACAATATCGTTGATAAGACAACGGCCGCCCGCACAACTGATGTCGTATTTCAGATTGTTCATCCGAGAACCGTCGGAAAAGGAAACTTGGACAATATTGCCCGATGAAGGAACGATTTTAAGTTTTCTGATTTCGGTATCGCCATTACCCAAACCCATATCGTAATGCTCGAAATAGTCACAAGCCAACTCGCCCGTCCGTTCATTAATCCTATCAATGATACGTGAAGCCTGCCTGATTGTTTTTTTAAATTCCGGCGCGGCATATTCCGAATACGTTGCGCCGACAGCATAACCTTGCGCATCCGTTTTATAGAGTTTCTTAACCAGATTGATTTTTGCAGAATCGCCCCCGTCGGCAAATAACATTGACGGCACAAGCAGTGCCGCAACCAACAGCCCTATTTTCTTCATAAATATACTCCTGAAATCAAATGGATATTTCACCCATCAAGATAAAATTGGAAACGATTGTACCTAATTTACCTGCATTCGGAAACCAACATACAGTGTTATCAGATATAGAAACTGTGGTAATTTCAAATATTGGCATACACAATCCTCACCGGACGGCAGAAAGAGGCAAAACTTTCTTGTGGCAAAAAGCGCCATATCATTTTCAGACGGCATTTTTACCCGTCCGCAAACCATCTCCATCCTCACAAGCCCTTAAAAATCCGCTATAATCGCCCGCAATTTGATTTAAGCATTCTTACTTGAAATGGCACAAAAAATCCAATCCGTCAAAGGCATGAACGACCTTCTGCCTGTCGAGCAAAAAGATTTCAAACTCACGGCTGCGTTTTGGCAGGCGTTTGAAGATACGGTCGGCCGCTGGACACGCGCTTACGGCTATCAACAAATCCGTACGCCGATTGTCGAGCAAACCGGTTTGTTTGTCCGCTCCATCGGTAAGGAAACCGATGTGGTCGGCAAGGAAATGTACACCTTTTCCGATTCAAACGATTCTTTGAGTTTGAGCCTGCGTCCCGAAGGTACGGCTTCTTGTCTGCGTGCGGTGGTCGAACACAACCTTTTGTACAACAGCCCGCAAAAGCTGTGGTATATGGGGCCGATGTTCCGCCGCGAGCGTCCGCAAAAAGGCCGTTATCGTCAATTCCATCAGGTCGGTATCGAAGCTTTGGGGTTTGAAGGGCCGGATATTGATGCGGAAATCATCGCGATGTCTGCCGATTTGTGGGAAAAATTGGGTATTCGCGAATACCTGACTTTGGAAATCAACAGCTTGGGCAACCGTGAGGAACGCGCGGCACACCGTGCGGCATTGGTTGAATATCTGACCCGTTATGAAGATAAATTGGATGAAGACAGCAAACGCCGTCTGAAAACCAATCCTTTGCGCGTTTTGGATACGAAAAACCCTGATTTGCAGGAAATCTGCAACGCGGCGCCGCGTCTGGTGGATTACTTGGGCGAGGCTTCGCAAAACCACTATGCACGCTTCAAGGCGATGTTGGATGGTTTGGGTATCCAATATATTGAAAATCCGCGCTTGGTCCGTGGTTTGGATTATTACAATCAGACAGTTTTTGAGTGGACGACCGACAAACTCGGCGCGCAGGCGACTGTGTGCGGCGGCGGCCGTTACGATGGTTTGATTGAAGAGCTTGGCGGCAAACCTGCGCCGTCTATCGGCTTTGCAATGGGTATTGAGCGCCTGCTGCTTTTGGTGAGCGAATACGGCTCTCTGGAAGTGAACGCCGCGCCTGATGTCTATGCAATGCACCAAGGCGAAGGTGCGGACTTGCAGGTGATGAAATACGCGCAAGCCTTACGCGCTCAAGGTTTCAATGTGATGCAGCATTCCGGCTATCAGAGCCTAAAAGCGCAAATGAAAAAAGCCGACAACAGCGGCGCACGCTTTGCCCTGATTGTCGCGCAAGACGAACTGGCGAACGGTACGGTTACGCTCAAAGACATGAACGGCGCACACGGTCAACAAACCGTCGCCGCCGAGGATTTAACCCCTACTTTACAACAATGGAAGAACGCATAAATGGCAGCCCATCTCGAAGAACAACAAGAGTTAGACAACTTCAAATATTTTTGGAAAACCACGGGCAAATGGCTGTTTGCCGTGCTGATTTTGGCGGCGCTCGGCTACTTGGGATACACGGTTTACCAAAACCGTAAAGTTTCCCAAAATCAAGAAGCCGCTGCCATATTGGCTGAAATCGTGGAAAAGGCGCAAAGCAAAGCCCCGCAAAACGAAATCAATGCCGAATTGACCAAACTCCAACAAAGCTACCCCCAGTCTATTTCCGCGGCACAGGCCACACTAATGGCGGCGGCAACCGAATTTGATGCACACCGTTACGATGTTGCAGAAGCCCACTTGAAATGGGTATTGTCCAATCAGCAAGACAGCCTGATTCAGGCGTTGGCGGCACAGCGCCTCGGCGTGGTACTGCTCCAGCAGAAGAAATACGATGCCGCCCTTGCCGCACTCGATACGCCGGTAGACGCAGCCTTTACCCCGCTGCTGATGGAAACCAAAGGCGATGTCTATGCTGCACAGGGAAAAAGCCAGGAAGCCTTAAAAAACTACGGACAGGCTTTGGAAAAAATGCCTCAAGATTCTGTCGGTCGCGAATTGGTTCAAATGAAACTCGATTCGCTGAAATAAATGCCGTCTGAAATGCCGTCCATTATTTATCAGACGGCATTTTACCCTCCCTCTTTATGGCCTCTTGCCGTGAAGAACCTATTTACCGTGTTCCAACGGACACCTGCTCGTGTTCAGACTCCTCCAAGCCTGCACTTGACACAGAAAGACTCAATCATGAAACCAACCATCGCACTTGTCGGCCGTCCCAATGTCGGCAAATCTACTTTATTCAACCGTTTGACGCGCACCAAAGACGCGCTCGTGCATGACCTGCCCGGCCTGACGCGTGACCGCCATTACGGTCATGGCAAAGTCGGCAGCAAACCTTATTTGGTCATCGATACCGGCGGTTTTGAGCCGGTTGTGGACAGCGGCATTTTGCACGAAATGGCAAAACAAACCTTGCAGGCTGTCGATGAAGCCGATGCGGTTGTGTTTTTGGTGGACGGCCGTACCGGTTTGACACCGCAAGACAAGATTATTGCCGACCGTTTGCGCCAAAGCCCGCGCCCTGTTTATTTGGCCGTGAATAAAGGTGAGGGGGGCAATAGGGCTGTACTTGCAGCCGAGTTCTACGAACTTGCTTTGGGCGACCCTTATGTTATTTCAGGCGCGCACGGCGATGGCGTGTATTATCTGATTGAAGATATTTTGGAAACCTTCCCTGAACCTGAAAAGGAAGAGGAAGAAGCAAAATATCCTGTTTTTGCCGTTATCGGTCGTCCGAACGTCGGCAAGTCTACGCTGGTTAACGCCATCCTCGGCGAAGAGCGCGTGATTGCTTTCGATATGGCAGGCACGACGCGCGACAGTATCCATATTGATTTTGAACGTGAAGGCAAACCGTTTACCATCATCGATACCGCAGGTGTGCGCCGTCGCGGCAAAGTGGATGAAGCAGTGGAAAAATTCTCCGTTATCAAAGCCATGCAGGCGGTTGAAGCCGCAAATGTTGCTGTTTTGGTATTGGACGCGCAACAAGATGTCGCCGACCAAGATGCGACGATTGCAGGTTTTGCTTTGGAAGCAGGCCGTGCCTTAGTAGTTGCCGTCAACAAATGGGACGGCATCAGCGAAGAGCGGCGCGAGCAAGTGAAACGCGATATCAACCGCAAACTGTATTTCCTTGATTTTGCTAAGTTCCACTTTATTTCCGCATTGAAAGAGCGCGGTATAGACGGTTTGTTTGAAAGCATTCAAGCTGCCTATAATGCAGCGATGATTAAGATGCCGACGCCGAAAATCACGCGCGTCCTGCAAAGCGCGATCGAGCGTCAGCAACCGCCGCGCGCAGGCTTGGTGCGTCCGAAAATGCGTTATGCCCACCAAGGCGGCATGAATCCGCCGGTGATTGTGGTTCACGGCAATTCGCTGCACGCGATTTCCGACAGCTATACGCGCTATCTGACCCAGACCTTCCGCAAAGCCTTCAATCTGCAAGGCACGCCGTTGCGGATTCAATACAATGTTTCGGAAAACCCGTATGAAAATGCGGAAGACAAACCGAAGAAAAAACCGCTGCGCCGTGTCAGCCTGAGCAACCGTATTGAGAAACGCGAAGGCCGCAAGGAAGAGAAAAACCGTTTTAAAAAGAAAACCAAAGTCAGCGTGAAAAAACAATTCAGCAAATAATTCCCGACATTTCAAACAACAGGAAACATTATGTGGTTCAAGCAGATTAGTTTTTATCCGCTCAACAAAGAAAAGCTGCCTGAGGCGGACGTACTTGCCGACAAACTTGCTGAAGCTGAATTTACCCATTGCCAAGGCTTAGACTGGTTCAGCGAAGGCTTTACCGCACCGGTTTCATTCTCCCCGGAACTCGTTTTCCCTGCCGACTTTACCTTGCGCGTCGCCCTGAAAAAAGAGGAAAAAGTCCTGCCTGCCGGCGTCATCCGCGATATTTTGGAAGAGAAGGTAGCGGAAATCCAAAACAATGAAGCCCGCAATGTCGGTCGCAAAGAAAAACAAGAGCTTAAAGAGCAAATTACAGACGACCTGCTGCCCAGAGCGTTTACCCGCAGCAGCCGTACAGAAGCGGTGTTTAACACCCGCCACGGCTACCTGCTCGTCAATAACGCGGCTTCCGCCAAAGCAGAAAACATCCTGACCAAGCTGCGCGAAGCTTTGGGAGGTTTGGAAGCCTCGCTGCCGAATACCAAACAATCGCCCTCTTCCCTGATGACCGGCTGGCTGTTGCAAGGACATTGCGAAGGCGGTTTTGAATTAGACAGCGATTGCGAACTCAAAGGTACGGGCGATATTGTTTCCGTCGTCAAAGTATCCAAACAAGATTTAACCGCCGACGAAGTGGTTCAACACGTCAAAAACGGTAAAACCGTAACCCAGCTCGGTTTGGTTTGGCGCGAACAAATCGCCTTTATCCTCACTCAAGACTTCACACTCAAACGCATCCAATACCTCGACGTATTGCAGGAAGAAGCCGAAAGCAACGGCGACGATACCGCCGGCCTTGCCTTCGCCTCGCAAATCCTGATGGCGGAATCCGTCAGCACCATGTTGGAAGAGCTGGTTTCCTATTTGGGCGGCTGGCAAGATTAATTTTTCAGACGGCTTTTACACGACAAAATACCGTCAACCAAAATCCAATGGAATAACCCTTATGCTTAAACATCTCGCATTCCTACTGCCCGCCATTATATTCGCCCTCCCCACTTCGGCCGCCGTTCTGACTTCCTATCAAGAACCAGGCTGCACCTACGACGGCGATGTCGGCAAAGACGGTAAACCCGCCGGCAAAGGCACATGGCGCTGTCAAGACGGGCGCAACTATACCGGTTCGTTTAAAAACGGCAAGTTCGACGGACAAGGCGTTTATACCGTTGCCGCCAACCGCGAAATATTTATCGAACCGTTCAATTCCGACAGTACCAAATTCCGCAACATGGTACTCTCGGGCACATTCAAAAAAGGCTTGGCACACGGCAGATTTACCGTCTCGCAAAACGGCGAAACCCTCTTCATTATGAAATGCGAAAACGGCATGATTAAAGAAGTGAAACTGCCCAAAAACAAATAAGCCCCGTTTTCAGACGGCATCCCCGAATGCTTTGTCCGAACATCGAAAGAAACAAGGAAAACATTATGAGCATCAAGTCCGACAAATGGATACGCCGCATGAGCGAAGAATTCGGCATGATCGATCCCTTCGAGCCGAATCAAATCAAAGAAGCCAACGGACAGCGCATCATCTCCTACGGTACGTCCAGCTACGGCTACGATATCCGCTGCGCCAATGAATTTAAAATTTTTACCAATATCAACAGCACCATCGTCGATCCCAAAAACTTCGATCCCAAAAACTTCGTTACCGTCGAAGACGACTGCTGCATCATCCCGCCCAATTCCTTCGCACTGGCGCGCACGGTCGAATATTTCCGCATCCCGCGCAACGTCCTGACCGTCTGCTTGGGCAAATCCACCTACGCCCGCTGCGGCATCATCGTCAACGTTACCCCGTTCGAGCCGGAATGGGAAGGCTACGTTACCCTCGAATTTTCTAACACCACCCCCCTGCCCGCCAAAATCTACGCCGGCGAAGGTGTGGCGCAAGTCCTCTTCTTCGAGAGCGACGAAATCTGTGAAACCTCATACAAAGACCGCAACGGCAAATATATGGGGCAAACCGGCGTTACCCTACCTAAAGCCTAAAATATAAATGCCGTCTGAACCGTATCATCCGGTTTCAGACGGCATCTGCCTGTTTATCCGTGGTTAGAACTGAACCGTTCCATTGACACTGATACTGATTTCCTCCACACCAGGTGCAACGGAATCCGTACCCTCCACGCCGTAGCTTGCCGCCATCGGCATGGCACGAAGCATTTTTGCCTGAGCAGCTCCCCCACCCGCGATATGGCTGCCGATATGTCCCAAATTTAATTTGACGATTTTATAACCGGACGTACCCAATATGCCCGACAACTTGTCGGCACGCGCCTTGAAACGCAAAATAGCATCTTTACTGACCTGATCGACAATTTCGTTTCGGCGTTCGCGCGACACATGGAAATCCGTATATTCCAATGCGGCATCTGCTTGAACATCGGCAATAAAACGGTTTAACTCATCAAAATCCCTACCTTCGACCTTAAATTCCGCACGCTCTTCCCAGCCTGTTTGAATGCGTCTGCCATTGGTATATTGATAGCGCGGCATCGCACTGCGCGATACCAATTCGGTTTTAAAGCTACCATTTTTCGATTTTCTGGTGAAATTGTTGAATTTTTTAACAAACTCAGCATTGACGGCATTTTTGTCCCGTCCTTCCGCCGTCACTTGGAAACGTGCGGACATTGTATCCTGAGCCACTTCCACACCGGCCGATTCAGAAAATTCGACAATATTGTAATTCAATGCTTCAGCCGCTGCCGGAAAAGATACCGCCAATAGGGAAGCCGCCAAAATAGAACGCAACATATCCGTATCCTTACTTATAAAACCGCCAATCTAGCATATCGCTATGCTAAATTGCGTTAGCGTAAGACAACAATTTAAATATTCGATCGGCCTGCCTTATAATAACCGTCTTTCCGATACGGAATCATATTATGTCCGAACCGTTGCACGTCCTCGTCATCCCCTCATGGTATCCGCAATCCGAACAGGATGTGGACGGAATATTTTTCCAAAATCAAGCACAGGCCCTTCAACGCAAAGGCATCAAAACCGCCATCCTCGCCCCCATGTTCCGTTATCTGCGGAAAGAAACAGCAAGCATCCTGACCGGCCCTTACGGTTTTGCCCAATACCGGCAAAAAAGTTTGGACATCTATGCATGGCGCAGCATGTATTTCTTCCCCCGTTTTCCGCTAATCGACATCGACCGCATCCGCTGGGTGCGGGCAGGATTAAAGGCCTTTGAGCGCTATATCGGAGAAAACGGCATTCCCGACATCATCCATGCCCACTGTATGAACTATGCCGGCATACTTGCCTTCAAGATTTCCCAAAAATACGGCATCCCCTATGTCGTCACGGAACACAGCAGCACCATTACGCGCGGTTTGGTGCGCCCGCACCAATGGCAGCCTATGAAAAATGCGGCGGCACACGCTTCCGCACTGCTTGCTGTCAGCCGCCGTTTCGCCCAAGTCCTGCAACATCAATACGGCACTACATGGCAATATCTGCCTAACATTCTGGGTAACATCTTTACCCGAGCCTTCCATCCCCCGCAAATCAACCGTCCGGACAAATATTTTACCTTCTGCACTGTCTCACATCTGCGCCGGCTAAAAGGACATGATGTCCTCCTGTCCGCCTTTGCCCGTGCTTTGGCAAAACACCCCAACCTCCGTTTGAATATCGGCGGCAGCGGACAAGAAGAAACAAACCTGAAACGGCAGGCACGTCAGTTGGGAATTGCCCATGCCGTTACATTTTTAGGCGCATTACAGCCCGAAGCAGTATTGGATTTGATGAGGAACAGCAATGCATTCGTCCTTGCCAGCCGCACAGAAACCTTCGGCGTGGTCTATATCGAAGCACTGTCCCAAGGATTGCCCGTCATTGCAACACGCTGCGGCGGTGCGGAATCTATTGTTTCAGACGGCAACGGATATTTGGTTCCTGTTGACGACGACGATGCCCTTGCCGACGCACTCATCAAAATGTATGAACACCACTCTGATTTTGAACCTGCCCGACTTAGGGAAAACTGTCTGAACGAATTTGGCGAAAATGCCGTTATAGGCAGGTTGATCGGCATTTTCCGACAGGCAATCGCAGAATACGGTAAGAAAATACCGGTGAAATAGATTAAAATCACACAATATCCAACTATTCGGACCTTCATATGACACATACCGTCCACCTGCATTTAGAAGAAACCGACAACTTGGCGTTGCAGCGTCTGTGCGGTTCTTTTGACAACAACCTTGATTTACTTGCCAAAGCACTCGATATCCACATCAGCCGCCGTTTTGAACATTTCACTTTCAACGGCACATTTGCACACGCCGGCAAACGCGCACTGCTCAAACTCTTGGAAACGGCGCAGACGCGCGACCTAAACGACGGCGACATCAGGCTTGCCGCCGTCGAAGCCCAAACCGAAGATGCCGGTCATCAAGAAAAAAACCATGACCACGCCTATTATTTCCGTACGAAGCGCGGCAGCATCGGCGGCAGGACACCCAGACAAAACGGCTATATCCGCGCCCTGCTCAACCACGATATCGTATTCGGGCTGGGGCCCGCAGGCACGGGCAAAACCTATCTTGCCGTTGCCGCCGCCGTTGACGCAATGGAAAAACACCAAATCGAACGCATCGTTTTAGTCCGGCCTGCCGTCGAAGCCGGTGAGAAACTAGGTTTTCTGCCCGGTGACCTGACCCAGAAAGTCGATCCCTACCTTCGTCCGCTTTATGATGCCCTCTATGACCTGATGGGCTTCGACCGTGTAACCAAGCTGATTGAAAAAGGTCTGATTGAGATTGCCCCACTCGCCTATATGCGCGGCAGGACGCTCAACGGCGCATACATCATCCTCGACGAGGCACAAAATACCACGCCCGAACAAATGAAAATGTTCCTGACCCGCATCGGATTTGGTGCGAAAGCCGTCATTACCGGCGACATCAGCCAGATTGACCTGCCCAAAAACATCAAATCAGGATTGAAAGACGCACGTGAGAAACTGCACGATGTAGAAGGCCTGTATTTCCACACCTTTACCAGTGAAGACGTCGTCCGACATCCTTTAGTGCAAAAAATCGTTGAAGCCTACGAATCGGCAGAGCACGGCTGATACGGATGCCGTCTGAACCTTGATGCACAATCAACCGCACAAACAAAAACGGATACGGAAGCAGGATTCCGTATCCGTTTTATCTGACTGCCCTCATCTGCCCGATTGTCCTTCCTGCACCTGATTGCTCCGTCCATGCAAAATTTCGCCGAAATTTCACAATTGCGCACCAACCTCACTTTCTCCACAGACGACACGCTCGCCCTGTGCGCCATCATATTTAAAGGCGGCATCGGCTATTAAACCTGTACGACCCAAACCGCTGGACGGCAAAAGACGACGCAATCCAATGCGCCCGCAACGAAAAAATAGAAAATGCCGTCTGAAAAAATCAGACGGCATCCATTTTATTGGCTCAAGAGATTAAAAACCAATCAATCATACAATTCTAATCGGCTGCTCAAACGCCTACCAAAACAAAACAACGCTGTACACAGGGCAAATTTATTAAACAGCCTGATTCTAAAGAATTTATACCGTTTCCAAGATAGGGGCATATGCAGTCGGAAACCTTTCCGGCATTACTCACCGTCCGTTAACCATTATTGTTGATTCGCACCTACAGAACCCTGATCAGGTTTACGCCTTCTGCGGCGGCGTTTTTTAGCCTGCCCTTCATTCTTGCCGTATCGGACGGACGGCTGATTTTTGGTCATATCGGCCCTCTGCTCAGGTGATGCCGTCTGAAACGCCGTCCACCAATCGACAAGCGTACGGTCCGCATCACCGACTGCCGCACGCAGTATCAGAAAATCATAAGCGGCACGGAAACGCGCTTGTGCAAACAGTTTATGCGGCCTTGTCCCCCTCCTGTTTTCAAACTGCGGCTGAAACAACCAAATTTCACGCATAGTGGCAGAAAAACGCTGGGGAACGCCCCAACCACGCTCAACCGTATCGCGCAAGGTATTCATCGCCTCCGACAAGGCGTGTGAAGGTTTCAAACCCTGTTGCAGGTTTACTTTCCAATGGCGGTTTAATTCCGGCCACATTAACGCCGCCAACACGAAGCCGACCGAAACCGATTTGTCGGCGCGCAAGCGTTCGTCGGTATTTTTAAGGGCAAGGCCTATCATTTTCCCATCCATGCCGTCTGAAATATTCAGCGCATTAAACAGGGGATGGATATCATCAGGAACATCAAATTCTTTCAAACACTTCAAGCATTCGCGCGCGTGTCCTGAAAACAACAACTTCATAATCTCATCAAACAGCCTTGCCACCGGCTCGTGTTTCAGACGGCCTATTGATTCAGCAATAGGCCCGGCGGTCGCTTGCGACAATTCGAATCCCAATTTCCCCGACAGGCGGATTGCCCTTAAAATCCTGACAGGGTCTTCCTGATACCGTTCGGCGGCATTACCGATCATCACCAGTTTCCGTTCGGCAATATCGTCCATGCCGTTGTGGAAATCCAAAATTTCTTCTTGTTCCGGATCGTAATACAACGCGTTGCAGGTAAAGTCGCGTCTCATGGCATCTTCTTCGATACTGCCGTAGGTATTGTCTTTCATAATCCTGCCGCGTGCATTCTGATGTACTTTCGCACCGCCCCGAAAAGTCGTTACCTCAATCACTTCCGCACCGTTCATCACATGAACGATTTGGAAACGCCTGCCGATAATGCGGCTGCGGCGGAAAAGTTTGTGCACCTGTTCCGGAGTGGCATCGGTCGCCACATCGAAATCTTTAGGCTCGATACCGAGCAGCAAATCCCTGACCGCCCCCCCGACAACATAAGCCTGGAAGCCTGCCTCCTTCAGACGGCATATGACTTTCTCAGCGGCAAAACTCAACATTTCGGCACGGATGTTGTGCCTTTCCAAAGGTATGACCGTTTTACCTTCCGCTTTTTTGCCACCGCGCCCGGAAGGAAGTATTTTATTCAACCATTTTTTCAACATAAACACTCTGACCCGGAAGGCAGCGTCCCCTCGGGCAACCGTTTTCAGACGGCATCAAACAGCAGTAATGCAGGATACCGAAAAAATACACACAAAAGGCGTAGAAACTACGCCGTCCGATTTACCGCTTTATACATGTGGAAATGCGTCATTATAGCAGATTGCTTATCAAAAAAATCAGACCCTGCCGTTACCGGCAGAGTCTGCAATTCAATATGCCATTCCCCGCCAGAACGGTTGTTTCTATATAACGAAAGAAATAAAACTATAATTATTTCAACTTGTTGTAATAAAATATTGATACTTTCCTTAAAAATACGTAAAAATAACCCCGACAACAGAGTAATTATGTCATGTCATTATATTTTACAATATTAACGTAAAATTTTTACACATTGCTTTCAAGAGCCAACCATTTATGTTCTCTGTTTTACTTTTTGAGAATAAAAAACAGAGAGAGGACTTCTATACTTTGGTGTAAATAATTCTCTTGAATAAATTTCTGTTCTATAGCTATGCCCTATTTTTGAATTTCAAATGTAGTATGGAGCTATCAAAATTGACAACTCCATAAATAATATTCTTATTCTTTGTTTAATCTAACAAGAAAATGCTTAAATTGTTCTTTGTCGTTATCCAACTTTCCGAAAAATAACTCATCAATTTGCTCAATTAACGGAACAGCTGTTTGTAATATTTCTTCTCCTTTTTTGTTTAAAATAACAACTTTTGCTCTTGTATCTCTTGAATGTTCTTTTCTTTTCACAAAATTATGTTTTTCCAATAAATTCAATATTTGAGACGCCATCATGACATCTATCTCTGAAAGTTTTGAAATCATAACTTGTGTAACTTCATTATCATTTTGCGATAGAACCCAAAGTAGGAGTCGCCGAGGTAACTGTTGGGATAATGCCCCAATGGAGCGTTGGTTCCGTAGTTTCAAATATGAGTGGATGCAAGAAGGCGGTTATTTAACTTTAGGGCAAGTGATGGACGATGTGAGAGATTATGTGATGTATTACAATTTTGTTCGCCCACATCGTTACAATCAAGGTTTGCCGCCTGTTTTAACAAAAACAACCTATCGGGAACTGTTGAATTAGTTGATCACTACAAAAATATGGCTGTGTTTTGATATTAGATTGACACAGGAATTTAAGAAGGAATCATGAAATACATGATTCCTTCTCGTTTGCCTACATTAAACATATAGACCGCCAACTCAATCAATAGAGTGATTTACCAGTTTTTCAATCTTCCCAGTATATCTCCTACCGAATACGATTCTTCTAATTTCTCGGTTTCAAACACCATTAAGATGATGTTGCAAGACTTGCTCTCTGCCCTGCCAAATCAATTTAGGCATTTCGCACCCCCTTACTTGACAGAAAAGGATATAAGAGAACGCAACCGATATTTGTCGAAAACCCGTTATGTGGTCGAACAAAGCTTTGGTACGTTGCACCGTAAATTCCGCTATGCGCGGTCAACCTATTTCGGGCTGCTCAAAGTGAGTGCACAAAGCCATCTGAAGGCGATGTGTTTAAACCTGTTGAAAGCAGCTAACAGGCTAAGTGCGCCTGTTGCTGCCTAAAAGGCGGTTGGATGCCTGATTATGGGGTATCCGGGGAGGATTAAGGGGGTATTTGGGTAGAGTTAGGGAGTGATTGGTGGCGAAAACAGCCGAAAACCTGTGTTGGGGTTTCGACTGTCGGGAGGGAAAGGAATTTTGCAAAGGTCTCTTAGAATATCAAAATTTAATTGTAAAAATAAGGAGTTTAGATGAAGGTTTATTATGCTCATTCCGCCCAAGGCCAATTCTGCAACCTTTTGCCTTACGAACACTGGCAAACCCTTCAATCCCACGCCCAAAATGTCGGCAATTCGGCTGCAAATTTTGCCCAAGTTTTCGACGCGCAAGACATTGCTTATCACACCGGGCAACTACACGATTTAGGAAAATACTCGCTTGAATTTCAGGATAGATTAAATGGCGGGAGTAAGCCTGCCGACCATTCTACCGCCGGGGCAAAAATCGCTTTTGAGTGTTGGGGCAGCATTGCTATCGGCAAGCTCATGGCGTTTTGCATTGCGGGGCATCATGCCGGTTTGGCAAACGGTGCGGGCGAGGGTGATAACCGCAACACCTTGAAACAACGTTTGGCGTTGCAATTCGGTAAAGATATTCCGGAACTCGATAGCGTATGGCTGCAAGAAATCAAGCTACCCAAAACTTTGCCTGTGCCGCCGCTTCCCATTCCAAACCATCGCCGACAAATTCCGCATGATTGAAAGCCATATGCAGCCGCTGATTATTCCGTTTGATGTTGATGCCGAAAGCCTCATTAACAGCCTGCACCACGCCGACCACATTGGCGGACTACTGCGTAAACTGCAACACTACACCGTCCAAATCCCCGAAAAAGCCCTCGCTGCTTTATATAAAGCAGGGCGTATCGAACCGATTAACGAGAAAAACTTCGGCAAACAGTTTTATACGCTGATTGGGCTGGATTTGTATGATGAAGTGGCGGGGCTTTCTTGGGAGGATGTGGAGTTTTTGAAGGGGGAGAGTTTGGTTTTTTAATATCACCAAGGTAAAATGCAACAATTAGAATTATTCAATAACTCAATTATTCCTTATATAGGAATTATATGACTATAAAAACACAACTAAAAAAATTAATTATTGAAAAATTTAGAGCTTTAAAGAACCTAGAGGTTGAATTTGGAGATGCTATTACTGTTATATGTGGGAAAAATGGTACATCGAAGTCTTCAATTTTAGGAATTGCTGCTCAGATTTTTAGCTTTGATAAGGATTATGTCAAAGATGAGCCAATTTCCTATAAACAAATCACAGGATTTCCATTTAAATCAAAGTATCGTGATCATTTTAGAATTTCGCAGGCATTTGATGTGCCGGGTTCAATGAAAGTTTCCATAGAACTCAAAGATGGTTATACAAATCAGGATGCAACCGCAAGATTAGAATTAATGACACGTGGGGACGTACCTAGAGCTGTTGTTAGAAATAACAGTACAGCACCTGGAGGAGCTAATACAAGTAGAAATTTTACTCATCCTGTTATCTTCTTAAGCTTAAAAAGACTTTATCCTATTACTGATCGAACTTATGAAATTAAGGATTTTGATTATCTAAATACCCATAAACAAGAGTTTATTAATCTGACAAATGAACTTTTAAATAGAAGTTCAGCTAATGCTATTGGTACAGGGGGCACGATTAGTTCTGCTGTTTCCTATGGTGATAATTATGATCAAGAATCTGTGTCGGCAGGAGAAGACAATGCTGGACAAATTGTATTAGCACTGATGTCATTTAGGAAACTTAAAGAAGAGTATACAGACTACAAAGGAGGATTGTTGTTAATAGATGAGGCGGATGCTGGGTTATTTCCAACTGCTCAAATCAATCTATTAAAGATACTGGAAAGAGAATGTAGAGACCTTAATTTACAGGTTATTATGACCTCACATTCTCCAGTTTTAATTGAATATGCTTTTGAAAAAAGTAAGCAATTTAGACAAAGATATAAAACCATCTATTTAAGCAATACGTACGGCGATATACAGGTACAACATGATTGGTCTTGGGCGCAAATTAATGCTGACTTACTGGCAACTATAACCCCTCTTAATTCAACAATAAATTTGCCAAAAATTAATGTTTATTTTGAAGATAGGGAGGCTTCTGATTTATTTGCTGCGATAATGAATAGACAACCGATTAAGAAATTTACATCTTCAATGAATGATATTACTCTTGGCTGTTCAAATTATTTTCAACTTATAAACAAAAAAGTTACAGAGTTTTCAGAGAAAAGCATCGTTTGTCTAGATGCAGATCAACAGACAAAGGTAAATAAACGTCACAAAACGATTGTTTTATTACCTGGTCATTTACCACCAGACCAGTTAATTTTTGAATATTTGTATAACTTAAGAGACGACCACCCTTATTGGCAGAATGAGCTAAATTTTTCAAGATCTGTTTTTACAAATCTTGCTAGAGAAGTGACTAGTGCATTTTCGATTACTGGTAATGAAGTGAATATAAAAGAAAGGGTAGAGAGTTATACTAGAAATAAGCGGCAAGAAGATAAATCGGCAAGAGATATTTTTAAAAATTTTTATAAGAATGAAACTATTCATAATTTATGTCATTCAAATCACAAAGCTTACAATCCATGGGTAGCTTGGATTAGTGAAAATCCTGAATTAGTAAACAAGTTTTTAAACGATTTCAAAAACACGATGTGTCATATTATGCAGAAAGGATACTCTGTTGATCCCGCAAAGCTATCAGCATTGAACGTAAAACTGAAAAGAGTAAATCATAGAGATGAAAACGAATAGATTATATAGCCCGTTACGCTATCCGGGAGGAAAAGCATCTTTTTCTCCTTTTATAGCAAAAGTAATGGAATTAAATGGCGTTTCTGGTGGGCATTATCTTGAACCGTATGCTGGAGGTGCTGGTGTCGCACTAAATTTATTATTTAATGGGCATGCGGAACATATCCATATTAATGATGCTGATCCAGCAGTTTACGCTTTTTGGAAATCAGTAACTCAATATTCTGATGAAATTTTACATTTGCTTGAATCCACTCCTATTACTATTGATGAATGGTTCAAGTGGCGTTCAATTTTACGTAATGAATGTGATGCAAATTTGGTTGAAAAAGGTTTTGCAACTTTATTCATGAATAGAACTAATCGTTCAGGTATTTTAAAGGCCGGTGTAATTGGAGGAAAGCAACAAACAGGCATATATAAACTTGATGCACGATTCAACAAAGATGATATTACATTACGCATTATTGAAATAGCCAAACGGAAAAACGATATTTCTGTTTATTGTGAAGACTCCTTATCTTTATTAAGTAATTGTTCTGAATTTCTTCCAGAAAAATCATTGATTTATTTGGATCCACCTTATTACGTAAAAGGAAAAGGATTATATCGAAATTATTACAAACATGATGACCATGTTGCTATTTCAAAGGTAATTCAACAAAGTAACTTTAAATATCCCTGGGTTGTATCCTATGACAATACAGAAGAAATTTGTTTTATGTATCAAATGAGCAAGTCTTTAAGCTATGGATTAAACTATTCAGCTCAAAGACGCTATATTGGAAATGAAATTATGTTTTTCAGCCAAGATTTACTCATTCCAGAAGAAGGAATTCCAAAAGTGAAAATGGCTAGTTAATTACAGTTCTATTTCAAATAATTATTCGTTTCTTATGGCTTAAATCAACCCGCTTCCTATTCATTTATTCAACGAGGAGCGGGTGTTTTATTATGTAACGATGCTGATGATATATGAAGTTTTGATGATTCTATCGAAGAGAAATAAAGTCGTCTGAAACCGCACTTTCCAACTCAAAGGAGAGCCAAATGAACCAAATCCGCCTACACATTTGGGGCGATTATGCCTGTTTTACCCGTCCGGAGATGAAGGTGGAGCGGGTGTCTTATGATGTCATCACGCCATCGGCGGCGCGCGGGATTTTGGCGGCGGTGCATTGGAAGCCTGCGATTCGCTGGGTGATTGACCGAATTTATGTGTTGAAGCCGATTCGGTTTGAGTCGGTGCGGCGCAATGAGTTGGGCGGCAAGATTTCAGCGGGTAAGGTCAGCGGCGCGATGAAGCGTAAGAGCGTTGCCGATTTATATACGCTGATTGAAGACGATCGCCAGCAGCGCGCGGTGACGGTGCTTAAAGACGTGGCTTATGTGATTGAAGCCCATGCGGTGCTGACGGCAAAAGCGGGGGTGAATGAGACCGTTACCAAGCATATTGAGATGTTTAAACGCCGTGTGAAAAAAGGGCAATGTTTTCAGCAGCCTTGTTTGGGCGTGCGTGAGTTTCCTGCCTATTTTGCGTTGATTAACGAGGGTGAACCGCTGCCGCCGTCGGCATTATCGGAAAGCGAGGCAAACCGCGATTTGGGTTGGATGCTGCACGACATTGATTTTGACCACGGCAACACGCCGCATTTTTTCCGCGCGGAAATGAAAAGAGGGCGCGATTGATGTGCCGCCGTTTTACGCCGAGGAGGTAAAAGCATGATTCTTGCATCCCTTGCCCGCTATTACCCGCCGTTTGACAGCAAAAACTGATGACATGGGCAACCCGAAAGTGCCGCCTTATGGTTTTAGCGAGGAAAAAATCGGCTGGATTTTGGTGTTGGATAAAGAAGGCCGTCTGAAAACCGTTGTGCCGAATCTGACCACCGATAAAAAGCCGCAGTCGAAGCTGATGAGTGTGCCGCGCCCTGAAAAACGCACATCAGGCATCAAACCGAATTTTTTGTGGGATAAAACCGCATACACGCTCGGCGTGGAAGCCAATAAAAACAAAGCCGAAGCCAAAGAAAAACCGTTTACGTCGTCTGAAAAAACTTTTGAAGCCTTTAAGCAATACCATCTCGATTTACTGCAAAACAGCGACAATGAAGGCTTGCAAGCCTTGTGCCGTTTTCTGCAAAACTGGCTACCTGAAAATTTCGCTGCCGAAAATCTGCCTGACGAAATACTGGATGCCAACATTGCATTTTCTCTTGAAAAACCGACCGCACTTATCCATGAACGCGAAGCCGCACAAACCTTGTGGGTGGGCTGCCTGAAAAGCGACGAAGCACTCGAGGGTTTGTGCCTGATTAGCGGCGACACCGCTCCGATTGCACGGCTGCATCCGGCGATTAAAGGCGTGTTTGGCGGGCAAAGTTCCGGCGGTTCGATTATTTCGTTCAACAAAGAAGCCTTTGCCTCGTTCGGTAAAGAGCAAGGCGCAAATGCACCTGTTTCCGAACAATCCGCGTTTGCCTACACCACCGCGCTGAACTGAGACCTTTGCAAAACTCCCCAAAATCCCCTAAATTCCCACCAAGACATTTAGGGGATTTCTCATGACCACCTTCTTCCAGCAAACCGCACAAGCCATGATTGCCAAACATATCGACCGCTTCCCACTATTGAAGTTGGATCAGGTGATTGATTGGCAGCCGATCGAACAATACCTGAATCGTCAAAAAACCCGTTACCTTAGAGGCCACCGCGACCGTCCCGCCATCCCCTGTTGTCCATGTTCAAAGCCGTCCTGCTCGGACAATGGCACAGCCTCTCCGATCCCGAACTCGAACACAGCCTCATCACCCGCATCGACTTCAACCTGTTTTGCCGTTTTGACGAACTGAGCATTCCCGATTACAGCACCTTATGCCGTTACCGTAACTGGCTGGCGCAAGACGACACCCTGTCCGAATTGCTGGAACTGATTAACCGCCAACTGACCGAAAAAAACCTAAAAATAGAGAAGGTATCCGCCATCGTCATTGACGCCACCATTATTCAGACCGCTGGCAGCAAACAGCGTCAGGCCATAGAAGTCGATGAAGAAGGACAAGTCAGCAGCCAAACCACACCGAGCAAAGATAAAGATGCCCGTTGAACAAAGAAAAACGGCTTCTACAAACTCGGTTACAAACAACATACCGTACCGATGAGGAAGGCTATATCGAGAAACTGCACATTACTCCCGCCAATATACCAGTTTTCTCATTAACTAACGGGGAAAAGCGTTCTCCATTTGAAAACAGGATTGTTTCTAGTCTATACATATCTACTAAATTTACAGCGTAAATATATATAAATACTAACAAAGAAGATAACAAAAGCCAAAATATGTGTAAAAAAAGAGAAACCTTGCTATATAAGGTTTCTCTGAGTTTTAATGATTTATTTTTTAAAAAATTCAAGTATATAGAATTCAGAACGGTTGTTTCTATATAATAGAAACTGTAAAAATAAAATTAAAATAGTTTCAATGTATTATAAATTAAAAGCAACATAATTATTTGAAATACGTAAAAATAGTACCTGTAATTGAATAATAATAGCCCTATATTTTACATAATTAGTGCAGGATTTGTATGAATTGCTTTCAAGAGCCAGCCCTTTATTTACTCTTATTTCAATCCTTTTTTCTGCCAACCAGTTTTCCAACACATCAGCGATTTCCACGTTATTTGCTTCGGCAAAAGCGAAATGGCTGTTGCCGCGTATGCCGATTTCAGGCAAGCACACAACGCTGGCTTCGCCACCGTGGCGGTTGACAGGCTTGCGCCATATGGATGCGCTTAATCCGACGCCGTGATGCCAATATGGGTTGTCTGCCGAAATGTAGTCGCCGTAAGTAGATGACGATGGGCATTTTGGTCAGCAGGGCGAAGCGTTCGGCACTGATAGACTGCGAGAGTGAAATGTTGGCAGCGTCGTTAGCGGAAGTGGCGACGCTCGGCAAGTCGTCTTCAGGAAAAACAAACTCGGTGCCGGGTTCGTAGTAAATCACGGCTTTCACTTTTTCGGGATTTTTCAGCACGGTTTGCCAACCGGTGCCGCCAGTCTTTTTGATGTAGCAGAATTACCAACGTGGAAATTAGATCAGGTGATTGATTGGCAACCGATCGAACAGTACCTGAATCGTCAAAGAACCCGTTACCTTAGAGACCACCGCGGCCGTCCCGCCTATCCACTGTTGTCCATGTTCAAAGCCGTCCTGCTCGGAC